>JALSHK010000019.1 GCA_026982275.1 Paracoccaceae bacterium
AGCTCGACCTGCAAAAGCGCCTTTTGCTTTTCATAATCTGCACGGTTAATCTTGTCGGAATAGGGGTATTGCCCCTGCTCGAAGCGGCTGAGCTTGCTTGGCTCGCCCTCGGCAACGGCGGAGGTGGGTGTGGTTTTGCGCATGACGTTCTCCCTGTTGATTTTCGCCATAGATTACGCAGATCCGGGTGAAGGTTATATTGACCGAGGTCAATGATCCCCGATGTTTTTGCGGCGCAGCTTTTTTATATCCCCGCGTCGCGTCTTGCCATCCAGCCGCCGCCGTTTTGACGCCAGGGTGGGGCGGGTTTTCACCCGCCGTTTGGGGCGATGCAGGGCTTGCAGCAGCAACTCGCGCAGTTTTTCTTCGGCCAATTCGCGATTGCGCGCCTGTGTGCGGTGCTTTTCGGCGGTGATGATGATCGCGCCGTCTTTGGTCCAGCGCCAGCCTGCCAGCTTTTTCAGCCGCGCTTTGGCCGCTTCGGGCAGGCTTGGCGAGCGCGCGGCCTCAAAGCGCAGCTCGACAGCGGTAGAGACTTTGTTGACATTCTGCCCGCCCGGGCCAGAGGCACGGATAAAGCTTTCGGACAGCTCCCAGTCTTGCAGGGAAATATGTTCGTTGATACGGATCATGTTTGCCCAAATAGCAGGTCCAGCGCGGTTTTCCGCTAAAATGTAATCCGGTTTTAGCGGGTTTACCATGCAAAAATGCGGTTGCCATCGGTGTGGTTATAACCGAAAACAGCTGGCGCCGCCTGATGGATTATCTGGCGGCATCCGTGTGATGACCATGCGGATTAATGCGCAATGCTCGAAACAGGCATATAATATGGAATATTTGACATCTCTTGATATCGCATCGACATCCGGTTTTTTGGTGCTGGGGTTTCTGATTGGCATGGTGCATGCATTCGAGGCCGATCATATGGCCGCGATCGGAACATTGGCGGCCGATAATAAAAAACGCATGTTCTTTCGCGGTGCCATCTGGGGGCTGGGCCATACAACAATGCTTTTTGTCATGTCGGTGGCTGCGGTGCTTTTCAGCGTTATCCTGAGCCAGTCGGGCGCAGCCGCGGTTGAATTCGCTGTCGGGGCAATGCTGCTTTTTCTGGGGCTACAGGTGATCATGCGGATGCGGAAAAAACATGTGCATTTCCATATTCATAGCCATGATGGTGCCCGCCCGCATATGCATTTTCACAGCCACGAAAATGATACCGTGAAGCATGAGGACAGCCCTCACGAACATTCCCATGCCAAAGGGTTTCCGATCAAGGCATTTATCATCGGGCTGATGCATGGTGCGGCGGGGTCCGGAGCGATCATTGTGCTGGCTGCTGCCGCTACCGGAAATGCATGGGCGGCGATCGGATATGTTATCCTTGTCGGTGTCGGGTCCATATTCGGCATGGCGTTGCTTTCAGCCGCGATCAGCCTGCCTTTTGGCTTCACGCCGAAAAATGCCAGATATTTGCATAACGGATTGCAATTAACGGTCGGGGTATTCGCCATGGCGATCGGTGTTGACATCATGCTTGAAACCGTGGCGCTGGCTTCCGGTGTTTTTTGATGCAGAAAAGGGGCGGCAGAAACTGCCCGCTCCGGATTTTGCTATAAATACCGCCAGGGTTTTTACCGTCAGGCCCAACTAAAACAGTTCAGGCCTTGCAACCGGGGCCGTTTACGCCTAGATACGCGGTGTGAAGTATTCTTTCACCGAGGTTTTCGACTCCTTTCTGCAGCTCGTTGATTTCTAATTTAAGATCACACTGCACCAAAGTCACCGCATGTCGCGGGTGGCATCTATCAGGAGATAATCGGATGGCTAACGGCACCGTAAAATGGTTCAACCCTTCAAAAGGCTTCGGCTTCATTCAACCGGAAGCTGGTGGCAGCGATGTGTTTGTTCACATTTCAGCCGTTGAAGCGGCAGGGCTTTCGGGCCTGGATGACAATCAGAAAATAACTTACGAACTGGAAACCGGTCGTAATGGCAAGGAATCCGCTTCCCAGCTAGCGCTGGTATAAGCAGGTTCCGGCGGAGAATTCCGTCATATAAAATAATGAAGCGGCGGCCGGGATAATCTCCCTGCCGCCGTATTTATGTGTTGCGATGCCAGCCATCGCGACGGAAAATGCTACGGCATGCCCATCGCCACGGCTTCGGTATTGTAAATATTATCTGGCCGGCACGGGCTGCCCCGCACCCCGGCTCCGGATATTTACCAGCAGCAGCCCTGCAACAATAATAACCCCAACGATCTGGATGCGGATATCCGATGGCCAGAGACAGGCAATGCCGCCAAAAAGGGCAATCAACCGCATAATCGCGCCCATCGGCTTTTCCATACATCCCTGAAAGGATGCCGCTATGCCGTATATTCCGATTACCGCAAAGCCGAATACCGTCAGCATTGCGCTCCAATCCCCCGATAGCAGGGGGGTATAGGCAAATAAAACCGGCACAATATACAGGCCTTTGGCCAGTTTCCAGCTGGCCACGGCTGTGCCCATGGCCGGGGCCTTGGCGATGGCGGCTGCGGTGAAAGAGGCCAGCGCCACCGGCGGCGTTACATTGCTGTCCTGGCTCAGCCAGAAAATAATCATATGTGCGGATAGCAAGGCGGCAAGGGCTATTTCGGTTGGCACCATCAGGTCCCTTAGCGGGGCAGCTATTTCCAGTGGCAAATTGCCGATCAAGGCGCTGGCTTGCGCGCGGCTTATGTCGCCGGCAAGAAGCTCCATGGATTCCGGAATTCCGAGCATCAGAATGGCTTTGGCGGATTCTGTCAGGGTGCCGTCAACCATCGCATCAATCACAAACCGGTCGGCGATCATCCCCGAAAGCGCCGGAGCGGAAAGCGTAGCCAGCACGATATAGGCGGCCGTGACCGGCAACCCCATGCCCAGGATCAAGCTGGCCAGCGCCACGAGAACCAGCGCAACCAGCACATTCCCGCCAGACCAGCTGGCGATCATCAGGCTGAAAGTATTGCCAATGCCTGCGGTGGTGATAACATTTACCACCAGCCCGACAGCGCTAAGCAATACGGCGGTCAAAACCATATTCTTGGTGCCCAGAGCCAGCGCTTCCAGCACCGCGCGCGGCCCCATGGGCCTTTGGGTCAGCCAGCTGCTGGCGATCACGGCGATGATGCCGATCACTGCCGCATAGGTAGGGGTAAAACCGGAAACGAGCAGCCCGATCAACAAGGCAATCGGCAAAACAAAACTGGCCCCGCCCTTGCGAAAAGCGGCCCCCAGGGTCTGACCGTTTGACGGCATGGGCGGCAGATTCAGGCGTTTGGCCTCGATGCGGACAAAAAAGGCCACCGAGAGGAAATAAAGCAAAGCCGGCAGCGCGGCGGCGGCCACGATTGTCTCGTATGGGATTTGGCTGAAACTCGCCATTACAAAGGCTCCGGCCCCCATGATTGGCGGCATGATTTGCCCGCCTGTCGAAGAGGCTGCCTCTACCCCTCCCGCAAATTTTGGCGGAAATCCGGCCTTTTTCATAAGCGGTATGGTGATCACCCCGGTGGAGGCGGTATTGGCTACGGCCGAGCCGGAAATGGTGCCGGTCAGCCCCGAGGAGATCACCGCAACCAGCCCTGGCCCGCCAACCATTTTTCCGGCGACTGCCCGGGCCAGATCAATGACAAAATCCCCCGCGCCCGAGCGCAGAAGGAAAGCCCCGAATATGATGAACAAAAAGACATAGGTGGAGGAAATGCGGGCGATCGTGCCGAACATGGCATCATCGCCAAATATCGAGCGAAAGGCAACGGATTCCCAGCTCAGGCCGGGAAAAGAGAAAATACCGGTTACAAACTGTCCCCAAAACCCGACATAGCTGAGCGAAAGAATAATCAGGATCGGGATAATCCAGCCTGTCAGGCGGCGGGTTAGATCTATCGCTCCGATAATACATATTACCGTAGCGACCCAGTCCAGCAAGGAAAATTTCACGCCGCGTGCATAAATCGCGTTTTCCGCTAGCGATAAATAGATTGCGGAAGCGGCAACCATAGCGCCGAAAGCCAGGTCAAAATACAACAGCGCCCGGGAGCGGGAACGGTTTTTGAACAGGGGGTAAAAGAACGCCGCCAAAAAGGCAAAACCGGCAAAGTGGATCGCGTTGCGCTGGAATTCCGAAATGATCGGAAAAATGGCGAGATAAAGGTGGAAAAGGGCAAATGATGCAAGAAATGATGTCAAAAGCATCGAAGCCCGACCGGTGGCCGATCTGCGCGTCATGTCTTCGGATTGCGGGTTTGTATCGACCAATTCGGCCTCCTGTATTCAAAAATGCCTGACCCCGCAAGCGGGATCAGGCGAGCTGCAACAGATCAGTTGGCGATCAGATTGGCAGGGATTTCAATGCCGACTTCGGCATAATAGCGCGCCGCACCCGGGTGCAACGGCAGAGGCAGGCCGGCAATCGCCCGCTCGATCATCATGGCTTTGGTTGCCGGATGAATGGCCTGCAGGAAGGGCAGGTTTTCATAGATGGTTTTGGTGATCAGATAGACGTTTTCCTCGGATACATCCGCGCTGGTCGCCAAAAAGTTTGGCTGTGCGATCGTGTCAAGCGCTGCATCCTGTCCGGGATAGGAGCCGGCCGGGATGGTAAACGGTGTCCACAGACCACGGCCGCCATCCGCTGCAACGGCCTGTTCTTCTGTGAAGCTCAGCATGGTGATATCATCACCCGCAGTTGCGAAAAGCTGGCTAACCGCGCCTGTAGGGACGCCTGCAGGAATCCCGATACCCTTGACTTGACCATTCTGCAGCGCTTCGGCCGATGGGCCATAGCCGCCATATACCAGATTGTAATCGGTGTTGATATCCAGACCCAGCGATGACAGCAGCGCCGCATTTGACCCGATGGTGCCGGAGTTTTGCTTGCCCATGGCCATGCTCTCGCCGGTCAGTTCAAGCAGGTCGGCCACTGTGCCAGTGGTCGCGACATCGGAAGCCACAATGAATTGTTCGACATTTTGCCAAAGCATGGTTACGGAACGCAGGTTTTCTTGCGGACCAACTTCGGCCAAGGGGCCGGTGCCGGTGGCTGCATAATAGCCATACAACCCCTGCATGATGCCGAATTGCGCTTCACCTTCGCGCAAAAGCCGCACATTTTCGCCCGAACCGGCGGAACTGATGGCGGACATGGCGATCTTGTATTTTGGTTGCAGCTTCACCTTGACCAAAGTGGCAAGCGCCACACCTACAGGGTAATATGTGCCGCCGGTCGAAGCTGTAGCCAGGATGTAGCTTGCCTCTTGGGCTTTCACCGGTGCTGCAACCGATAGTGATACCGCAATAGCGGACGCCGCCGCCGTTTTCAAAATATTCATAGAATCCTCCCAGAAATCCGGCTCCGGGATTCGGAGCCATAATGCGCGAATTCTATAGCGGAGCCGGCTGTGATCCTATGAAGAAAGTCGCCATTCCAGCCGAAATTACCAGGCGGAAATCCGCGAGGCGTTCCGGTGCGGGCTGTGTCTAGAGCAACAGGTCCTTGTCGATCCCCAATTTGACGATTTTGTCGTTTAGCGTGCGCCGCCCGATGCCCAGCGCCTCGGCAACGGCATCCATCTTGCCTCCATGGGCCTTGATCGCATTGCAAATCAGCGTGCATTCGAATCCGGCTATGGCTTCACGCAGGGTTTCGGGGATTTCAAGGTCGGCATCCTCGACCCGCAAGGCGGCGGCAATGGATCCGCCACCTCGCCGCGCCGCCAGCACTCTGCGCTCGGCCACATGGCGCAATTCCCGGATATTGCCGGGCCAATCATAGGATAGCAGCATTGCGGTATCTGCGGCGGTCAGCTCTGGCGGTTCGATTTCATAGGTTTCGGCAACCTGGGCGATGAAATGCTGGAAGATCATTATCACATCTTCACCACGGGTTTTGAGCGCCGGAAGGTCAATCTGGAACGTGTTCAGGCGATACAGGAAATCCGCCCGGAAGCTGCCGCTATTTACTTTTTCTTCCAGTATTTCATTGGAGGCTGCAATGATTCTGACATCGGCTTTAATAACGTCATCCGATCCTGCGGGTGTCATTTCTCCGGTTTCCAGCACGCGCAACAATTTGGCCTGCGCCTCGGGCGCGAACGCAGCCACCTCGTCCAGAAAAATGGTGCCGCCCTCGGCTTTGCGAAAAAACCCGCGCTGCCCGTCTGCGGTGCCAAACATTTGCTGCTCGACCGTTTTTGCCGGAATATTGGCGCAATTTACCGAAATGAATATCTGGTCCCGCCGCTTCCCCATAGAATGGAGCGCCCGCGCAATCAGCTCTTTTCCGGTGCCGGTTTCGCCTTGTATCAATACCGAATGTTCGGTTTCCGCAATTTCGAAAACCATATCCCGAAGGGCCACCATGGCTTGACTGTTTCCCAGCAAAACCCGGTCGATCCCCGATAAAGCGCTGAGCTGGGAACGCAGGCGCTTGGTGGTTGACAACAGCCGGAAGGTCTCGGCGGCATGGCGCAGCACCCGTAACAGCTGGCGCGGGTCAAAAGGTTTTTCCAGAAAGGAATAGGCCCCGTCCCGCATGGCCTGCACTGCCATTGAA
>JALSHK010000020.1 GCA_026982275.1 Paracoccaceae bacterium
GCCCGCCCACCAGCGGCAGAATGGCCAGCGGGCCCGAGGCCATGAATTGCTGATAGGCCACGCCATTATGGGGCAATTCATGGGATACCGCACAAACCAGCCCCGACTGGTGGTAATCATGCCCCGTGCGGGCAATCCCCGCCCGCATCGCCACGCCAGAGCGGCGACCATCACACCCCACCAGCACCTTGCCGCGCAAAACGCGCCCATTGTCCAGCGTGATTTCTGCATGGCTCGGGGTGATATCCTGCGCCTCCACTATGGCAGGGGCGATCTGGGTGATTAGATCAGAGGCTTTCACCGCGTCCAGCAAGGCGCGGCGCAGATAACGGTCTTCCAGCATATGCCCCATCGGGCCTTCGGCGATCTCGTTATGGTCAAAATGCACAAAATGCGCTGCTGCGCCTTTGCCGGCAATGCCGTCCGACACCTTGATATCCAGCATCGGCTGTGCCTGATCCTGCACCGCGCCCCAAAGGCCCAGCGTTTGCAGCATTCGCACACTGGTGAGCGAAAGCGCATAGGCGCGCCCGTCAAAAGCCGGCTTGCGCCGCGTGGCCAGCGGCACCGCGTCCACGATCACCGAGGAAAGCCCGCCCGAAGCCAGCGCGAGCGCCAAGGCGGGGCCGTTCAGCCCGCCGCCGGCGATCAAGATATCCGCGTCCATTTTCATGCCTGCAATCTGCGCTTAAATCAGGTGATTGTCCATTGCGAAAATTCCCGCTAGGCTCTGTCGGAAAACGAAAGGAAACGTTATGATCGATAGCAGGATCACACCAAGCGCCTCCGACCTCGGGCGTGGCATCGATGCCGGAGAAATAGATCCTGTCGATCTTGCCGAAGCCTTTCTGGAGGCGATCAACGCGCATCAATTCCGCGATCTTGTCTATGCCCGCACTACCGCCAGCCGCGCGCTATCCGAAGCCAGGGCAGCCCGCGTGCGCGCCCGATCCGGCACCCGCCGAGGCCCGCTAGACGGTGTGCCGATCAGCTGGAAGGACCTGTTTGATAGCGCCGGAACCATTACCGAAGCGGGCAGCGCGCTGCTGAAAGGGCGGGTGCCGGATCGCGATGCGGTGGTGCTGCAAAACGCCACCCGCGCGGGGCTGGTCTGCCTTGGAAAAACCCATATGACCGAGCTGGCCTTTTCCGGCCTCGGGCTGAATCCGGTCACGGCCACGCCGCCCAATGTGAATGATCCGGCGCTGGCGCCCGGGGGGTCATCTTCCGGTGCGGCAACCTCGGTGGCCTTCGGGCTGGCGGCGGCGGGGATTGGCTCGGATACCGGCGGCTCGGTGCGCATTCCGGCGGCGTGGAATAATCTGGTCGGGCTGAAAACCACCGCTGGCTTGCTGTCGCTAAAAGGCGTGGTGCCGCTATGCAGCAAGTTTGATACCGTCGGGCCGCTTTGTCGCTCGGTGGAGGATGCGGGGCATTTGCTGGCGGCGATGGGCGGGCCGAAAGCGCCGGATTTGCGCGGCGCGAGCCTTGCGGGCACCCGGCTGGCGGTGCTGGAAACCGTGGCGCTGGATCATTGCCGCCCCGAGCCGCTGGCGGATTTCGAGGCCGCAATTCTGCGTTTCGAGGTGGCGGGCGCAAGCATCACCCGCCTTGCATTTGCCGGCATCCAGCGCGCGATGGATATTGCCGGATGCCTGTTTGTGGTCGAGGCCTATGCCCAGTGGGGCAAAGAGATCGAGGCGGCGCCGGACAAGATGTATCCGCCGGTGCGAGAGCG
>JALSHK010000021.1 GCA_026982275.1 Paracoccaceae bacterium
GCCGTGCCGGGCATGCTTTTTGCGGCGATGCACGCCAAAAACGACATCCCAACGGTGCTGAATACCTATGCCGCCAAGCATGGTGTGCAGGTGGATTATGGCCGCGAGCTGGGGGTGGACCCCAAGATGCTGGACGCGGCAGCGGACAGGATAAACGAGGCGGTAGCAGCGGCCAATGAGGCCCATGGCGAATTGCCGCTGCACGAGACCTGCCTTGTGGTGATCGGGCGCGGGGCCTCGGACCCTGACGCCAATGCCAATGTGAGCAAGGTGGCGCGGCTGCTGCAAGAGGGCATGGGTTTTGGCTGGGCCGAAGTGGGCTATTCGGGGGTGACCTTTCCTTTGGTGGAGCCATGCCTCGATCATGTGGCCAAGCTGGGCTATAAACGGGTGATCCTGTTTCCGTATTTCCTGTTTGCAGGGGTTTTGATTGACCGGATATACGGCTTCACCGACGAGGCGGCTCTGCGCTATCCGGAGATTGATTTTATCAAGGCGGGCTATCTGAATGACCACCCCAAGGTGATCGAAACCTTCGCCGAGCGGGTGCGCGAGATTCTGGATGGCGAGAACAACATGAATTGCGGCATGTGCAAATATCGCGAAACCGTGCTGGGCTTTGAGGCCGAGCAGGGGGCGGTGCAGGAAAGCCATCATCACCATGTGGAGGGCCAAGGGGCGAATGCGCCCGGCGCGACGGTGGACACTTGTGATCTGTGCGATGATTTTTGCACGGGGGCTTGCCGGCTGGACGTGGGGCATAGCCATGATCACGGACATGGCCATCATCACCACGATCATGACCATGATCATAGCCACCCTGAATATCCACAGGCCGACCACCCCCACGGGCCGGAATCGGTGCGCACGCGGCTGAAAGAGTGAGCTACGAGAAGGACCCTTCGGCGATTTACGCGCAATCCTTCGCCACGGTGCGCGCCGAGGCGGATTTATCGGGCCTGCCTGATGATCTGCATCCGACCGCCATTCGCCTGATCCATGCTTGCGGCATGGTGGACCTGCCCGCCGATCTGCGGTTTTCCGACGGGGTTTACCGCGCGGCGCATCGGGCGATCTCGATGGGTGCGCCGATATTATGCGATGTGGAGATGGTGAAAGCGGGGGTGATTGCGCGCTATCTGAAGGGGAACCGTGTGATCGTAACGCTGAATGACCCAAGCGTGCCGGCGCTGGCCAAGCGGCTGGGCACTACGCGATCAGCGGCGGCGGTGGAGCTGTGGGAAAAGCATATTGAAGGCGCGGTGGTGGCGATTGGCAATGCCCCAACGGCGCTGTTTCATCTGCTGGAAAAGCTGGAGGCGGGCTGGCCCAAACCGGCGGCTATTCTGGGCTTTCCGGTCGGGTTTGTCGGGGCGGCTGAAAGCAAGGCGGCGCTTGTGGAGAGCGCGGTGAACGTGCCATATCTGGTGCTGTCGGGGCGGCGTGGCGGCTCGGCGATGGCTTCGGCGGCGGTGAATGCGCTGGCGGCGGGGCTGCCGGAGGAGGCGGAAAAAATGAGTATTTTTGCAGAAAAGAAGCATGAAGATGGATAGCTCCTGGTTGCATATCATC
The DNA here is from genome assembly GCA_026982275.1 of Paracoccaceae bacterium. GTDB lineage: Bacteria > Pseudomonadota > Alphaproteobacteria > Rhodobacterales > Rhodobacteraceae > UBA3077. Next base: position 1,573 of record JALSHK010000021.1, read on the forward strand.
GGCATTGGTGAAGACGGGATGGAGGGGCTGACGCCTGCAACGCGGGCCGTGATCGAGGCGGCCGAGGTGATTGTGGGCGGGGCGCGGCATCATGTGTTGGCGGCGAACCCGAAGGCGGAGACTTTGAGCTGGCCCTCGCCTTTTGATGCATTGATTGATGAATTGAAGGCGCTGGAGGGGCGGCGCGTGGTGGTGCTGGCCACGGGGGATCCGCTTTGGTTTTCTGTAGGGGCCAAGATCGGGCGGTGTTTTTCGCCATCGGAAATCACCTTTCATCCGCAGCTTTCGGCCTTTCAGCTGGCGGCGGCGCGGATGGGCTGGAGCATGGCGGATCTCGAAACCCTCACCGTGCATGGTCGGCCTGTGGAGCAGATGATCGCCTTTATACAGCCGGATGTGCGGTTGCTGATCCTGACCACGGGTGAGGAAACGCCGGCGCAGATCGCGCGGTTTTTGACCGAGCGCGGCTTTGGGCAATCGCGCATGACGGTGCTGGCGGCGATGGGCGGCGCGGATGAGGCGCGCTTTGAGGGGCTGGCGGAAAGCTGGGATCATGTGGTGCCGGCGTTTAATACGCTGGCGGTGGAATGCATCGCCGCGCCCGATGCTGCGCTTTTGCCGCGCGTGCCCGGGCTGCCCGACGAGGTGTTTTCCCATGACGGCACCATGACCAAGCGCGAGGTGCGTGCGGTGAGCCTAGCCAAGCTGATGCCGATGCGCGGCGGTGTGCTGTGGGATGTGGGCTGCGGTTGTGGCTCGGTGGCGGTGGAATGGCTGCGCGCGGCGCGCTATACCAAGGCGATCGGGATAGAGCCGCGCGCGGATCGGCGCACCATGGCGGCAGAGAATGCGCTGGCGCTCGGGGTGCCCTCGCTAAGGCTGATAGAGGGTATGGTGCCAGAGGCGCTGGACGGGCTGGAGCCGCCGGATGCGATTTTTATCGGTGGCGGGCTGAGTGTGAAAACCTTTGAGGCGTGCTGGCAGGCCTTGCGCCCGCTGGGGCGGCTGGTGGCGAATGCGGTGACGCTGGAAAGCCAGGCCGTGCTGGTGGCGCTGCATAAGGCCCATGGTGGCGATCTGGTGCAGATATCCATCAGCCGCGCCGAGGGGCTGGGGCCGCTGACGGGCTGGAAGCCGATGCGTCCGGTGATGCAATGGAGCTTGATCAAGCGATGAAGGGCAAGCTGATAGGGGTGGGCCTTGGGCCGGGCGATCCGGAGCTGATGACGCTGAAGGCGCATCGGTTGATCTCCAATGCGGCGGTGATAGCCTATCCGGCCTTGGAAAATGGCGAGAGCTTTGCGCGCGAAATTGCGGCGGACAGCATTCCGGCGGCGGCGCAGGAGCTGGTGGTCCGCATTCCGATGACAGTGGAGCGCGGCCCTGCGCAGGCGGCCTATGATACGGGGGCGGCGGATATTGCCAGCCATCTGGAGCAGGGCCGCGATGTGGTGGTGCTATGCGAGGGGGACCCGTTTTTCTATGGCTCTTTCATGTATCTTTTTGCCCGTTTGGCCAAGGATTACGATACCGAAGTGGTGCCCGGCGTTACCTCTGTCACCACCTGCGCGGCGGTGGCGGGCCGCCCGCTTACCGCACGTAACGAGGTGCTAAGCATCATTCCCGGCCCGCTGGAAAATGCCGATATGCGGGCCAAGATCGAGGCGGCAGGGGCGGTGGCGATCATGAAAGTCGGCCGCCACCTTGGCCGCATACGCGCCTTGCTTGCCGATATGGGGCTTGCCGCAAGCGCTACTTATGTGGCGCGCGCAAGTCTGCCCTCGCAGCAGGTGCTGCCCTTGGCGCGCGCGCCGGATCCCGCGCCCTATTTCTCGATGATTCTGATCACAAAAGGCAAAGACCCATGGCTGAACTAACCCCGATTGTCCTGTGCCTTTCCCGCGCGGGAGAGGCCACGGCCCACCGCGTGGCGGCGGCGCTGAATGCCCCTGTGCATGGGCGCGAGGGGCGGGTGGAAAAGGCCGATGCCTTCTTTCCAAATGCGCTGGAGCATGTGCGGATGCTGTTTCAGGCGGGGCACCCCGTGGTGGGCGTCTGCGCGGCGGGCATCCTTGTGCGCGCGGTCGCGCCCGTGCTGGCCGATAAGCGCAGCGAGCCGCCTGTGATTGCCATTCCCGATGATGGCTCTACCGTTATTCCGCTATTGGGCGGGCATCACGGGGCCAACCGCCTCGCCAAGGAAATCGCTCAAGCGTTGGGGAGCCACGCGGCGATCACCACAGCGGGGGATGTGAGCTTGGGCATCGCGCTGGACGAGCCGCCCATCGGCTGGCGGTTGAAAAACCCCGAGGATGCCAAGCCGGTGATGATGGCGATGCTGAACGGGCAAAAGCCGATCATTGAGGGCGAGAATATCTGGGGGCTGGAGGCGGGCGACGGGCCGGTGAAGCTGGTGACCTCCGAAGCCCCGGTGCAAACCGGCGAAACCGTGCTGGCCTACCATCCGCAACGCTTTGCGCTGGGGCTTGGCTGTGCGCGGGGCTGCGGGGTGGAGGAAATCTGGAAGCTGGTGCAGGAGAGCCTGCTTGCGGCCAATATTGCGCCCGAGGCGATTGCCTGCGTGGCGTCGCTGGACCTTAAAGCCGATGAGCCGGCGATGATCGAGACCGCAAAGCGGCTCGGGGTGCCATATCGGGTGTTTACCGCCGCCGAGCTGGAGGGCGAGGCTTCACGGTTGGAAAATCCGTCCGAGGTGGTGTTTGCCGAAGTGGGTTGTCACGGGGTTTCTGAAGCGGCTGCGCTGGCGATGGCGGGGCCGGATGGCGTTTTGGCGGTTGAAAAGCGCAAAACCTTGAACGCGACCTGTGCCATAGCCCGCGCGCCTGCGCCGATTGTGGGGCTGAAAGGGCGGGCGCGGGGCAAGCTCTCGATTGTCAGCATCGGGCCGGGGCAGCATAGCTGGCGCACCCCCGAGGCCAGCGGGCTGATTGCACAGGCTGAAGAGCTGATAGGCTATGGGCTGTATATTGACCTGCTGGGGCCGCTGGCCGCTGGCAAAAAACGCTCGGATTTTCCGCTGGGCGGCGAGGAGGACCGCTGCCGCTATGCGCTGGAGCAGGCGGGCAAGGGCAAAAACGTGGCGCTGATCTGCTCGGGTGATGCGGGGATCTATGCCATGGGTGCGCTGGTTTACG
>JALSHK010000022.1 GCA_026982275.1 Paracoccaceae bacterium
CGGTATAGCCGGGGCCGATAATGCCGTGGTTCATCGATAGGTGGCTTGAGGCGGCATTGGCCATAAGGCGCGGAACCACCAACGGATGAACACGGTTTTTCCCTTCTTGAAACACCAGTTTGAAATTATCGTTCTGGGTCATCAGCCCGCCCCCCGAGCTGCCGATCACCACCGCGGCGCGCGGCCCCAGCGCGGCAATATCCAGCCCGGATTGCGCCACTGCTTCCTTGCTCGCCAGCACCGCAAACTGGGTGAAACGATCATAAAGCGCAATTTCGGAGCGGGAAAAGTGATCCTCGGGGCGAAAACCATGTATTTGCCCGCCAATGCGGATCTGCAAGCGCTCCACATCGGGGAAATCAAGCGCCGAAATGCCGTTTTTGCCCGCTGCCATGGCGCGCATGGTTTCGCCCGCGCCCATCCCCAGCGGCGTGATTGCGCCCGCGCCGGTAATCACCACACGGCGCATTTACCCCGCCTCCGCAACCAGCTTTTCAACCGCGCGCACGATGCTTTGCACCGAGGAAATATCAAATGTGGTTTCACCCGGCTCGTTGGCATTAAACGGCACCTGGATATCAAAACTTTCCTCGATGGCAAAAATCGCCTCGACCAGCCCGAGTGAATCCACCCCGAGGCTTTCCAGCGTATCGGAAAGCAACACCTCGTCAGGCTGCAGCATGGCCTGCTCGGCGATGATCTCGATCACCCTGCTCTCGATATTCAAAGCCATCTTGCCCTCGTCTGTTCCGCTGGTATTGATCTAGTCATTCCCGAGCAGTTTTGAAACCTGTTTTTGCAGATTTTCCACCTTCGCAACCAGCCGTGGCAGCCGACGATAGGCCTTGTAGCTCTCCACATTGGCCTCGGCCTTGATGGCAGGGTTGCCCATGATAAAGCGGTTGGGCGGCACATTGGAGGAAATGCCGGATTTGCCCGCCGCCACCACATTGGTGCCGATATGAACATGATCCGCCACCCCCACCTGCCCCGCCAGAATCACCCGGTCGGCAATCACCGAGCTGCCCCCCAGCCCGACCTGTCCGCATAGCAGGCAATGCTCGCCCACCACCGCATTATGGCCCATATGCACCATATTATCGAGCTTGGTGCCGCTTCCTATGCGGGTATCAATGATGGTGCCGCGATCAATCGTTGCCCCGGCACCGATTTCCACATCATCACCGATGCGCACAGCCCCCAGTGAATTAATGCGGGTAAACCCTTGTTTTTGCTTGATATCATCAGAGGGCTGCTCGCCTGCGCGCGCCGCCTCCACCGCCCCTTTTTCGGGGTTCACATAGGAAAACCCGTCCGCACCGATTACCGCGTTGGGCTGGGCAATGAACCGGTCGCCAATTACCACCCGCGCCCCGATGCGAACCCCTTGAAAGATCAGGGCATCATCCCCGAGGGTCGCACCGGTGGCGATGGATGTATGGGATAAGATCCGGGCATTATCCCCGATGCAAGCCCCGTCCTCGATCACCACAAATGCACCAATCGAGGGGTTCGCGCCGATCTTAGCGGAAGCAGAAACCACCGCCGCAGGATGAATGCCCGCAGGGGCCAGCACCGGAATTTCAAATATCCTGTTCACACCGCTGAGCGCATAGCGGCTGTTGGGCACAAAAATCGCGGCTTTCAGCCCCAGGCCTTGCCAATCCGCCCCTTGCCACAGGATGGCCACTTGCGCTTGCCCTTCGGACAGGCGGGCGGCAAATTTTTCGGTCATTGCCAGAGCAAGATCACCGGCTCGTGCCAGTTCCGGCTGCGCAGGTCCCGAAAGGTGCAAGGAAAGATCGCCAACCGCCTCGGCTCCGAGGGCATTTGCAATATACTGGACCGTGAAAACCATGATGTTCCCGTAAATTCTGCGCCGCATGGCGCTTTGTTTGCGGGTATTTTAGCTTGTTACCTCCGGTAAAGCCACGCCATTTTCTGCCAGCGCATCAAAAACCAGACCATCCCGCTCATAGATATCGACGCGATATGCCAGCTCTCCGCTTTCGTCCAGAAATACCGTTTGGTAGGTCAGGTAGATCGGCACCGGTGTTACCAGATCAATCCGTGTTTCGCGGCCACTGTTCAGCACGGATGTAAATGTGCCCTGCGGATCATCGCTTTGCGGGGCCAGCAGGGTATAGGCCAGATCAAACGGGCGCTGGACCCGCACGCAGCCATGGCTATAGGCGCGGGTTTCGCGGTTAAACAGGCTTTTCGCGGGGGTGTCGTGAAGGTAGATGTTATACTGGTTCGGAAACATGAATTTCACCCGCCCCAGCGCATTGGAGCGCCCGGGCACCTGCCGCAAGTTGAACGGAAAATTCCGCTGGGAATATTGAGAAAGATCGATCAGGCGCGCATCTACCGGCTGGCCGGTGCCGCGCACCGTCATCACGATATTTTCCCGCGCCAAAACGCTGGGATCGCGCAAAAGTCTGGGCAGGTATTCTTCCGAGGCAATGCTTTGCGGCACAAACCAGCTGGGATTCACCACCATATGCGTCATGTTGTCTATGAATTCCGGGGTTTGATACTTGGCGTTGGACATGCCGACCACAACGCGGGTCACCAGCGTTGGCTGGCCATTATCCACCACATACCCCATATATGATGCCTGATTCACCAGGATATGGCGCGCGCCCAGCTCCCTGTTCAGCCAGCGGCGGCGCTCCAGATTGACGATAACCTGCTGAATGCGGGCCTCAGGGCCGGTATTCAGCGCGATCAGGGTTTTGGGTCCGATGATGCCGTCGGCATTCAGGTTATGATCCGCCTGAAACGCCTCGAGCGCCGCCACCAAAGCCGGATCGTATAGGCTGGAATCGCCCTCGACCCCCTCATAGCCCAGCCCGGTCAAGCGCTGGCGAACCGCCAAAATCCGTTCGGAATCTGCGCCGGGGCGCAGGGTGCGCCCCGCCGGAATTCTGACCAGACGCCCGGATTGCGCCAGATCGCGGGTCAGGGCGGCCAGCTCAGCTTGCAAAGCATTATAGCTCGGGTCCTGCGGCTCCAGCGCCTCGTAAAGCGCACCATTTCCCTGACTGTCGGCGGCCATGACCAAAAGATCTGCCGGCTCCGGGCGCAGGGTATCAAAATTGATCAATGGTGAAATATCATTCGGGTTCAAAAGCCCGGACGAGAGTGCCGTGGCAAATTCCACATAGGCTTTGGCGGCTACCAGTTCCAAATTCGTGAAACCGCCGGGGCTGGCCGCTTCCAGAATGGCACGCTCCAGCGCCTCGATCACCCCTCCCCAAACAGGCAACCCATGCGCCTCCGCCCCTTCCAGCGCAGTCAGCAATGCTGTCATCCGCTTTTGGTTGCCGGCAAATACCGGCGCAAACCCGGCAGCCTCGTAATACTCGAGCAACATCGGCGCCGCGGTCTGAACAAGTTCGCGATCCAATTCGTCAACGCTCGAAGCCTGGCCAAACGCAGATTGTGAAGACAGCCCCATAAAGGCCGCAAAAACAGCCGAAGCGAAAACGGATTTGTTGAAAATAGCGGTCATGGTATGAAGCTCCGAAACGAATTTGCGGGCAACACATATAGTATAGCCCCGTTGGCCGCCAATGAAATAGCCGTATTTTCAGTAAAATTGGCTATTACCGTGGGATTATTGTAACAGATATGTCGCATTTGTTACAATAATCCCGAACAGAGCATGAACATGATACGGGCATTCACCCCTTGGTTGACGCAGGGGTAAAGACTGGCAGTTTTTTGCCAATAGGGTAAAGAATGTCTTGGATGATGCTTCAAAATATGACATAAGTTTTTCACAAACTTGGCGCATAAAAACCAGCGCCGCCGAATATTCACGTTGGGACAGGCAGGTCTTACATGAAAAGCAGTAATTTTTCGCGTCGTGGGCTTTTACGTGCCTTCGCCGCAACCGCGCTCACCGCAGCTCCGGTATACAGCAAGGCCGCCGGTGTTATTCGCGGCGCGGGCGATGTTCGCCGTGTCACCATGCGCAACCAGCGAACCGCCGAAACCATCGATATGATCTATTGGGTTCAGGGCCACTATATCGACGAGGCCCTGACCGAAATCAACAACTTCATGCGCGACTGGCGGCAAAACGAAGTGATCCGTTATGATCGCCGGAATATCGACATTATCGCCGCCACCCACCGGCTGCTGGAAACCGAAGAGCCGTATCTGATGCTCTCGGGCTACCGCTCCCCGTCCACCAATGCCATGCTGGCCTCCCGCTCTCGCGGGGTGGCTTCAAATTCATACCACGTTCGTGGCATGGCGGCCGATCTGCGGCTTTCCAGCCGCTCCACCACACAAATGGCGGCTGCCGCGATTGCCTGTAATGCCGGCGGGGTTGGCAGATATGGACGCTCGAATTTCGTGCATATGGATAGCGGGCCGGTACGCACATGGCGGCGCTAGCCACACGCTGATATGGTCCGGGGAAATATTGGCGGGGTGCAGCCCCGCCCTGCGGGCCTTCGGGCCCTTTTTTATGGGCGGCCAAAGGGCCTTGGGGCCGGCTTTATGAACGGATCGTGCCGTCTCCCGTTACCAGATATTTGAAGCTGGTGAGCTGAGCCGCCCCGACAGGCCCACGGGCGTGCATCTTGCCGGTAGCAATGCCGATCTCGGCCCCCATGCCGAATTCACCACCGTCAGCAAATTGGGTCGAGGCATTGCGCATGAGAATCGCGCTATCAACCCGTTGAAAAAACCGCTCGGCCACGGCATCATCCTCGGTCACAATCGCATCGGTGTGACTGGAGCCGAAAACCCCGATATGCTTTATCGCCTCGTCCACCCCGTCCACCAGCTTGGCAGCGATGATTTTATCCAGATACTCCACGCCAAAATCCTCGGCCCTGGCTTTAACCGTGCCATCAAGCGTAGAGAGCGCGCCCTCGGCCCGCACTTCCACGCCTGCCGCAACCATATCCTCGATAAACGGTGCGGCGTGTTTGGCAAAAAACGCCTTGTCGATCAGCACGGTTTCCGCCGCGCCGCAAATGCCGGTGCGGCGACATTTGGCATTCAGCACAATGGCGCGGGCCTTTTCAGGATCAGCCGCTCCATCAACATAGACATGGCATATGCCCTCAAGATGGGCAAAAACAGGCACGCGGGCCTCGCGCTGCACCAGCCCCACCAGCCCCTTGCCGCCGCGCGGCACAATCACATCTATATAGGCGGTCATCGTCAGCATTTCCGACACTGCCGCGCGGTCCCGCGTGGGGACAAGCTGGATCGCATCCTCGGGCAGGCCCGCTGATTTCAACCCCGCCACCAGGCAGGCATGGATGGCGCCCGAGCTGTGAAAACTTTCGGACCCGCCGCGCAGAATAGCGGCATTGCCCGCCTTCAAGCACAGCCCGCCCGCGTCAGCGGTCACATTCGGGCGGCTTTCATAGATCACACCGATCACGCCGAGCGGGGTGGAAACCCGCTTGATATTCAGCCCCGAAGGCATATCCCATTCTGCCAGCACCTTACCCACTGGATCGTCCTGCGCCGCCACATTGCGCAGGCCCGAGGCGATAGCGATCACGCGGGGCTCATCCAGCATCAGGCGGTCCAGCATCGCCGCGCTCAGGCCTTTATCCCGGCCATATTGCATATCCAGAACATTGGCCTCGATGATATCAGCCACGCTGGCCTCAATGCAATCCGCCGCTGCCTCGAGCGCTTTTTGCTTGGCCTCAGCGCTGGCAAAAGCCAGCTCGGCGCTGGCGGCTTTGGCCTTCCGGCCGATCTCTTGCATCATGGCTTGAACGTCCATATCCATCTCTCCCTAAATTGCCATATCGTCACGGTGGATCAGCGCCGTGCGCCCCTTATAGCCCAGCCGCGCTATGATCTCGGCGCTTTTTACACCCATAATTTTTTCGGATTCAGCCGCAGAATATCCCGCCAAGCCCTTGGCCACCAGCTCGCCGCTTTGATCGCGGATTTCCACCGGATCGCCGCGCATGAATTCGCCCTCGACCGCGCGCACGCCAGCGGGGAGGAGCGACTTGCCCTCGCGCAGTGCGCGCGCTGCACCGGCATCGATAGACACGGTTCCCGCCATCTTCATAGCCGAAATCCAGCGTTTTCGGGCCGAAGCCGGATCATGCTTGGCCATAAACCACGTGCAGCACTCACCATCAAGCAACCCCTGAATGGGCCGCATGCTATCGCCCCTGGCAATGGCCATCGCACAGCCGGCATCCATCGCGATCCGCGCCGCCATCAGCTTGGTGCGCATACCTCCGGAAGCCCCCGCACTACCGACATCGCCGGCCATATCCTCGATCTCATGGGTGATCTCGCTGACCTTGGCAATGTGCTTGGCCGCCGGATCCCTGCGCGGATCCGCATTATAAAGCCCGTCCACATCCGAGAGCAGCACCAGCGCATCAGCCCCGATCAGCGAGGCCACCTGCGCGCCCAGCCGGTCATTATCGCCATAGCGGATTTCGTCGGTCGCTACGGTGTCATTTTCATTCACAATCGGCACCACGCCAAGGGAAAGCAGGGCATTGAGCGTGGCGCGGGTATTCAGATATCGTCGCCGGTTCTGGC
>JALSHK010000023.1 GCA_026982275.1 Paracoccaceae bacterium
GATCGCGCCGTAACCGTGGCCGCCGCGATCAATCCGCAGGTGCGCACATCCGATATCGCCACGCCGGGCCATGTGTTTCCCTTGCGGGCGCGCGAAGGCGGGGTTTTGGTGCGCGCGGGGCATACCGAAGCCGCCACCGATATTGCCAAGCTGGCGGGGCTTAATCCATCGGGCGTGATTTGCGAGATCATGAACGAAGACGGCACCATGGCCCGCTTGCCGGACCTGATTGAATTTTCCAAAAAACACAAGCTGAAGATCGGCACGATTTCTGATCTGATCGCTTATCGCCTGCGCCATGACGAGCTGGTGGTGGAAACCGGCGCGCGAGAGGTGACATCCGAATTTGGCGGCAGATGGCAATTGCGGATTTTCAAGGATACGCTCAAGGATGTGGAGCATCTGGTGCTTTCCAAGGGCGATCTTTCGGGCGCGCCGGTGATGGTGCGGATGCATGCGGCCAGCCCTTGTGTGGATATGCTCGGTCTGGTCCCCGGCAAGGGCGACGAGCTGCGCAATGCCATGCGCATGATCGCGGATGAGGGGCGCGGCGCGGTAGTTTTGCTGCGCGATATGGCGGCGAGCCTCGGGCTGGATGCCTCGCCCGAGCGCAAGCTGAAACAATACGGGCTGGGGGCGCAGATATTGGCGGCTCTGGGCCTGAAAGATCTGATTTTGTTGAGCAATTCGCCAGAGCCGAATGTGATCGGGCTGGATGGCTATGGGCTGGCTATTGTAGAAACCCGGCGGATTGAGGGGGCTTGAAATGGCGATTGAGCATGATGTGATGGCGGCGCCGAAGGTAGATAAGCCGACCCATGTTTTGATCGTGGTCTCGCCCTATTATGGCGCGATTGCGGAGCAGTTGCTTTTGGGTGCGCGGGGGGCAATCGAAGCCGCAGGGGCCAGCCACGAAACCATCGCGGTGCCCGGCGCGCTGGAAATCCCGACCGCGATCCGGCTGGCGGCGGGGCGGTTTAGCGCTTATGTCGCGCTGGGCTGTGTGGTGCGCGGCGAGACCTCGCATTACGAAACCGTCTGTAATGACAGCTCGCGCGGGTTGATGCGGCTCGGGCTTGAGGGGCTGTGCATCGGCAACGGGATATTGACGGTGGAAAACATGGCGCAAGCCGAAGTGCGCGCCGAGGCGGCAGGCCAGAACAAAGGCGGCGGCGCGGCGGAGGCGGCGCTGCATTTGCTGGCCATCAAGCGGCGCTTTACAAAGCCGGAAAAGACCCGTATTGCACCAGCTTCCGCGCCTGTTTTAATGGCCGGAGATGTGGATAAAGGGACAGCTTGATGGCCAGCCAGAACGAACGGCGCGCGCGCTCGCAGCAAAAGAAATCTACCGCAAGGCTTTTTGCCGTGCAGGCGCTTTTCCAGATGGAAGCGGGCGATGCGGGGCTGGAGGATGTGCAGGCGGAATTCGAGACCCATCGTTTTGGCGCCGAAGTGGATGGCGATGTATATGCCGAGGGGCATCTTGAGCTTTTCCGCACGCTGACCTACCGCGCGGTGGCGGATCAATCCACGATCGACAAGCTGACCGATAGCGCCTTGGTGGCGAAATGGCCGATTGACCGGATCGACCCCACTTTGCGCGCGCTTTTCCGCGCGGCGGGGGCGGAGCTGGTGGCCAAAGGCACCCCGCCCAAGGTGGCGATTAGTGAATTTGTCGATGTTGCAAAGGCATTTTTTCCCGATGGCAAAGAGGCGCGCTTTGTGAATGCGGTGCTGGACCATATGGCGCGGGAAGCCAACCCCGAGGCTTTTGAAGCCAAGGCCTAGGCTGTAGCGACAGCAGGGCTTTGCCCTCTTGGCTGCGCCAATTCACCCAGAGTATTTTTGCAAGAATGAAGTCGGTGGCTCTGGACATTTGCTGTGCGGGCTGGGAAAATCTGGTGAAACAACCAAGGATTTCCCATGAGCTATGATCTACTCCTCGACCACCTGAAAAAAACCACGGCGCTTGGGCAGGTTTCCGGCCTGCTGGGCTGGGATCAGGAAACCCAGATGCCAAGCAAGGGCGGGGTGCAGCGGGCCGAGCATATGGGCGCGCTGGAGGGGGTTTTGCATGCGCGCAGAAGCGATCCGCGCGTGGCGGAATGGATCGCCGCGATTGATATCGACAAGCTGGATGCGGCGGGCAAAACCAATGTGAGCGAGGCGCAAAAGGCTTATGAGACCGCCACCAAAGTGCCCGTCGATCTGGCCGAGGCGCTGGCCAAGCATGCGGCGCGCGCGCAAGGGATATGGGCCAAGGCCCGCGCGGCCGAGAGCGTGGCGGATTTTGCGCCGACCCTCAAGGAGATGATCAACCTCAAGCGCCAGGAGGCGGCGGCGCGGCAAGCGGGCAATGCCAGCCTTTATGATACCCTTATGGATGATTACGAGCCGGGGATGAAAACCGGCGAGATGGCGGCGCTATTGGCAGAGCTTCGCACGGGGCTGGTGGATTTGCGCGGACGGATTGCCGATAGCGGCAAGGTGATGCCCGTATTGCAGGGCGATTTCCCCAAGGACCAACAAATGGCCCTGGCGCGGGAGCTGCCCGCGATTTTCGGCTATGATTGGGAGGCCGGACGGATGGATCTTGCGGTGCATCCTTTTTGCTCGGGCAATGGCGGAGATGTGCGCCTTACCACGCGGGTGGATGAGGGTAATCCGTTTGATTGTATCTATTCCACCATCCATGAAACCGGCCACGGCATGTATGAGCAGAGCATCCCGAAGGCGGATACGCTGGAGCCGGCTTATAGCTATGCCTCGATGGGGGTGCATGAAAGCCAGAGCCGGATGATGGAAAACCAGATCGGGCGGTCGCGCGCTTTTGCCGAGCATCTATTCCCGATGTTCAAGGCGCATTTCGGAGAGATCGGGGTGGATAATGCCGATGATTTCCATAAGGCGGTGAATAATGTGCGCAGCAGCTATATCCGCACCGAAAGCGACGAGGTGCATTATAACCTGCATATCATGATGCGCTTTGACCTTGAGCGCGCCTTGATCGAGGGGGAGCTGGAAGTGGAGGATCTTGAAGCCGCATGGAACGAGCGTTTCGAGGCGGATTTTGGCGTGGCGGTGGATAAGCCCTCCAACGGGGTGTTGCAGGATGTGCATTGGTCGGTCGGGCTGTTTGGCTATTTTCCGACCTATAGCCTGGGCAATATTTATGCCGGCGAGCTTTTTGCCAAGATGCAGGCCGATATCGGCGGGCTGGATGATATGATTTCCAAGGCCGATCTGGCCGCGCCGCTGGAATGGCTGCATCGCAACGTGCATGATCATGGCCGGATGAAAACGCCGGCACAGCTTATCAGGGAAGCGGTCGGTCACAAGGCCGGATCTGCGGCCTTGATGGGGTATCTGGATGCCAAGTTCGGCGATTTATACGAAGGGTAGCACCCGTTGCTATTCTTTAAATGTTATTAGATTCCCTATAGTTCCATCCGGTCAGGTGGTTTATTTGGTTAGACTCATGAACAACTGCGGCAATTTTTCCGGCAGCCTTTCAACCTTGTCAACAATCGTATAATTATTGGCGCCAAAAATACGCTCGACATAACGGTCGGCCTCGGGATCAAGGGTCAGGCAATAGCTCATCACACCGAATTGCTGTAGCTCCTGCACCGCTTTTTTGGCATCCATGCGCAAATATTGCGGATCGCGCTCGTCGATATCGGCCGGCTCTCCATCGGTCACCACGATTAGAAGTTTGTGCCGTTCGCTACGTTGCAACAGATGGTTGCCCGCATGGCGCAGGGCCGTTCCCATACGGGTAGACAAGCCGCCCTTCATACCCGCAAGGCGGCTTTTGACGTCATCATCAAGGCGCTGGTCAAAATCCTTGAAGCGATAATATTGAACATCATGGCGTCCGTCCGAAGCAAAACCGTGAATCGAGAAGGGATCACCAATGCCGTCAATGGCCGCAGCCACAAGCGCGGAAGCCTCGCGGGTCAGTTCCAGCACGGTTTTATCGCTGCCCCGCAGGGTCTCGTTGGTGGATTCAGACAGATCCAGCAGAACGACAACCGAAAGATCGCGACGGTTTAGCTGGTTGCGCATGGTAATGCGGGTATCGGGCTGCATACCGATGCGGGACATGACCGCCGCCTCGACCACCGCGTTGATATCCAGCTCGTCACCATCTTCAAGCCGCCGCATACGGGTAATACCCTGAGGGCGCAGCCGGTCAATGATCTGTTTTATACGGTGGCTGATCCCTTTATGCTGCGTGAGCACTTTATCAATTATCCCGGGGTCGCCCTTTGACTGCCGGCGTTCATATAATGTGGCCCAGCTTGGACGGTGCAATTGAACCTTGTAATCCCATTCGTGGTAATGGAACGGGTCCGAGACCGGTTCCTTGCCTTCCATTTCATTATAGGAGACGCCCTCGTCCTCATAGGGAAACAGCTCTGTGCCAAGCACCCAGATTTCCTGCGCATCGTCGCCGGCTGTCTCGACCTCGACCTCATTGACGAATTCCATAAGCCCGACATAGCGCCGGACCTGTTTCTGGCTGGCGGAGAGGAAAACATCGGGATTGTCCCAGTTGAAATCCTCCAGCGACCACACAAAGCGGTTATCATCCCGATACGGGATATTCAGGCTCTCGAGGATGCGCAAAGAGGGGACCGCGCGGCGATCTGCAAGAATATTGAACAATTCCGTGCCCAGATCCCAGGCTATCTTGCCTTCGTTATGTTCGTCTTCGATATGGGCATGAAAGCGGCGGACCAGATCATTAACCGCCCCATCTGCCGTAGTCTGCGACGGGTCAAGAAGGGCTATCGCCGTTTCCTGTAGCAAATCCATGGTTTCATGTTCGTAAGCTGTGTCCAATGGCAGCAGCATGAGGGATTTCCACAGGCCGCGCAGGCCCGGAAATGTGCGAATTGCACAATATTCCACACGGGCATCATCGATAAAGCCGATAAAAAACCGCTGCGCCGGAGACAGGGCCTCGGCGGCTTGAGCCATAGTGGTATAGGATATGTGGGCTGCCATATGCGCGCACATGGCCCGGTAGAGATCAAGGCCGGAAATATCATGGACATCGTCAACCGCATCGGGCAGGTGCATGGCGCCGCCCTCTATGAAAGGGCGAAAGCCGATATGGTCGCTGGCGCTCGGGCGCAGGAAAAAAGCGCGCCCCCAGAAAGCCCGCAGATAATAATTGAGCTTGCGCTGGTTGGAGACAAACAGGGTGCCCCGGCGCTCGCGCTTCATTACCGCTCTGGAATCTTCGCTTTCAAGGCCGAAATAGGCGGCCTGACGCACGAAATCCCGATGGTAGGCCTCTGATCCGAAATCCACCCAGCGGCGAAGCCCGGTCAGGGTCAGACGGGAAAGCAACTCGTCAATCACCCGGAACATGGGGCGCAGCCCGCGCGGCGAACGGGCGGCCAGCCGGTGTAGCAATTGCAGATAACCGCGCAACAATTCCGGATCCCCGAGGCGGCGCGCCACCAGAGGCAGGCTGGCCATCATACGGACAAGAACCTCGCCAGAGGTCATGGAGGCCAGTTTGAGAATCGCTCCGACAACTTCGCGGATTATATCCTCGCCGCATTCCTTGACCACCTGTGGCATATCTTCAAGGTAGGTTGTGAGCAAATCCGGCCCCTTGCCCAGATTGACCATGCCGCGGGCGCCATCAAGGTAATCTGCCAGCCCATAGGGTGACATGGTGCGCGCGGCTTCGTGAAAGGTGGCATCCAGTGTGCCCTCCAGCACGGGTGCTGTTCGGATCAGCTCTTCGCGGTAATCTTCCAGATCAACGCCCATGATTCCCTCCTGACACAATGCGGCCTTCCGGCTCAGTGAACCGTAACCGCCAGAATTTTCTGATCCAGCCTTGCTCAGGCAAAAAACGTTCCGACTGCGGCCCCGAGGGTATCGCGCATATCGGGGTCATCGGTGATCGGTTCGACCAGTGCCATCTGACAAGCTGCCAGAGGCGAGATACCTTTGACAATCAACTGGCCTGCATAGATCAGAAGGCGGGTCGACATGCCCTCATCCAGACCATGGCCTTTCAGATTCCGCGAGCTTTGCGCCACCTGGACCAGACGGCTGGCCGTGGCTTCGTCAACGCCGGATTCATGGGCGACAATTTTGCTTTCCAGCCCGGCTTCCGGATAGTCAAAAGACATGGCTCCGAACCGCTGCTTTGTGGATTGCTTCAGATCTTTCATCATCGACTGATAGCCGGGATTATAGGAGATCACGATCTGGAAATCCGGATGCGCCTCAACCATTTCTCCCTTTTTTTCCAAGGGTAGCTGGCGGCGGTGGTCGGTCAGCGGGTGAATCACAACCGTGGTATCCTGACGGGCTTCGACCACCTCGTCCAGATAGCATATCGCACCGATCCGCGCGGCGGTCGTCAAGGGGCCATCCTGCCATTTGGTGCCGTTTGCATCCAGCAGGAAGCGCCCGACGAGATCCGAGGCTGTCATGTCTTCATTACAGGCCACGGTGATCAGCGGTTTGTTCAGCTTCCATGCCATATGTTCGACAAAGCGGGATTTCCCACAGCCG
>JALSHK010000024.1 GCA_026982275.1 Paracoccaceae bacterium
GCGAAGCTTTCGGAATTCGAACTCAAATCGCCGGATACCAGAATGTTTGCGGTGAAAGAGGTAGTGTTGCCCTTTGCCCGCTTCCCCGGCGTGGATACGCTGCTCGGGCCTGAAATGCGCTCCACGGGTGAGGTAATGGGGCTGGATACCACCTTCTCCAAGGCCTTCCTGAAGGCGCAAATGGGCGCAGGCACCGAGCTGCCGCAAAAAGGCACGGTGTTTGTGTCAATCAAGGAGGCCGATAAGGGCGCGCTGGTATTGGAGGCGCTGAATATCCTTCTCGAGCAAGGATTTGCTATCAGGGCTACGCGCGGCACTGCGGCTTTCCTGAAGGAAAACGGGCTGGAGGCCGAGTTGGTGAACAAGGTCTATGAGGGCCGGCCTGACATCACGGATCTGATGAAAGACGGCGGCATTGATCTGGTGTTCAACACCACCGAGGGCGCGCAATCCATTGATGACAGCCGCGAGATCCGCCGGATCGCACTCTATGATCGTATCCCCTATTATACCACTGCAGCCGGTGCCCGCGCTGCGGCTCGTGCCATCGAGGAGCGAGCCAAAGGCGATATCGAGGTATTTGCGCTGCAAGACCAGTAAAGGTTTTACCCCGGAACCGCCTAAGACAAGCGGCCAAGATCAGCCGAAAGCGCCCGCGCATCGGCGATGGCTTGGCGCAAGGCGGCGAGCCTTTGCGCATCGCTGCGCCCGCTTGGCGTGGTATTGACCACCGCGCGCACGCGGGTTGCCATTGAAGACGGCACATAGACCCCTGCGGATTGCAAGGCGGCCAGTTGCTCGGATATTTGCAGCCGCAATGCGGTATGCTCGCGCCGTAATCTGGTCAGCTCTGCGCTAATGCCGGCATTTGTTGCCGCCACTTGCGCTTGTTCGGCGGCCAAGGCATTGGCTTGGGCTTGCTCGGTGGCGAGTGCGGCCTCGCGATCCTCGATCCGGCCTTGATAACCACCCCCCGCCACCCCGACCACGCCGGATAAAAACCCGCCATCCGCCGGATTTTCGGAAATTTCACAGGCAGCAAGAGAAAGGGCTGTAGTGCCGAGCAACAAATATTTAAGCATAATCAACCTCCACTATATGTTATTGGACAATTCCTCGGCAACGGCGCGCATTTGCCGAATTCGCTCCTGTAATTGGGTAAGCTCGCGATCGATATTTCCCTGCCCTTCTTGCGCAGCAAAGACGGCCCGCGCCCGGGAAAATTCTTTCGCACGGCCTTCTGCGCCCTGGATAGCCCCGTTCATATCCGACAGGTTTTCCCGGGCCGCGCGCAAGCGCGCATTCAAGGCGGCGGAATTTGTGCGCCCCTCTGCCACGGCCGCTCTGAGCGAGCGAATTTCGGCAATCTCGCGCCTCTGCACCGCGCGCATGACCTCAAGCGTGGCGCGGGTCTCGTCATTGGTGGCGCGAATATCCGCGCGGGCCTTCTCCAGCTGCTGCTCACGGCTGGCAAAACTGTTTTGCAAACTTGCCACATAGCTGCCCGCAACGGCCCCTAAAGCGGCGCCGATCAACACATCGCGCCGGAAGTTTTCGCTATTGGTAGCGACGCTGATGGCCGCCCCCGCCGCCGCCCCCGCTGCGGCACCTTCGAGTACGGTTTTTTGCAGCGCTTTCGAGCGCCTTTGCAGCTCGATTTCATCTGCTGTCTGAGAAGGGCGGGCAGTGTTTGCGCCGGGAGTGCCGGGAGAGCCTGTCGGCTCACAACCGGAGATAATCAGCGATACGCCAAGCCCGAGGGCGGCTAGCTTGTTGGCAAAAAGTCTATAAGCCATGCATATGTTCCTTTTGTTTCCGGAGTATAACTCTGAACGTGGTTGATAAACAAAGCGGCGTCATCTGCGAGACGCTGCTCAAGTCGGCCAAGGCCGGAATCCGGTAAAATTTGCTGCTGCGCCCCGCCGGTAAATTCTGTGGGGAAATGGGCTTGGGCTTTATCGATCAGGGATTGATAATATAGCCGGCTTTCGTCCAGCCTTGCCATCACCTGGTCAAGCGAGGCTTCAATCGCCGTTATATCGCGGCGGGCATCGGCCAATACCGGCAGAGCCTCCGCATTTGTTTTGGATATTTCCTCGATTTCGGCCATCGCATCGCGCGCGATTTTCAAAGTGCGGTCTATGCTGGAAAGCGCTATGATATCGGTGCGCAATTGCTGCGCCGTGGTTGCCCCGAGAAAGACGATCATGCGGGCGGCATCCTGATACAGCCGTTCGGCGCTGGCTTCGTCGGGATTGGGCAATTGCACGCGATAAAGATCAAAGGCGCTGGAGAGCCGCTCCAGCGTCACATCCGAAAGATCACGGGTGGCTTGCAAAAACCCCAGCACTTCCAGGGCATTCTCGATCCGATCGGGAGGCTCGCCATGCAGCAATTCTTGCGAGGTTTGCCCCGAAGGGGCACCCGCTGCCCGCGCCCGCTTGATCATAGCGATCCGGTCTATGGCAAAGGCGGCAAAAACCCCGTCAGGGTATTCCGAAATGTAATCCTCGAATACCGCCACATCGGTTTGTGCAGAAATCTCGCGCCAGAGCGAAATCTCGCGGGAATAGGCATTGCCGACATTCACCACCCCGGCGCGGCCTGCAAAATAATGCTCGCCCAGCACCGCTTCTTCCACCCACGGGATTTGCGCGCCGCGGGTTTCGAGAATCACCTGCTGGCGCACGCGGCCAAACATGATTCGCGCCTCCACACCTTTGGTGCCGATATTATCGATGATCGCTTTGGTAAACACGCTGTTTTCGCCGCTGCCATCATAGGCGACATTTCCCGGATCCGTGGCATAGGCGATCAATAGCCCCGCCCCACCGCTGGAGCGCGCCAGCCCGGGCGGCACCTGTCCGGCCTCGACAAAGGGGTTGTTTCTGCAAGCATCGAGAATAACAATGCCGATATCGGCATTCGCAGCCTCGAACAACTCTCGCACCTGCCCCATCCGGATCGCCTTATTGGCCAACCCGCCGGCATTGAATTCGGTGAAATCGGTTGAAATCAGATAATTCTCGCCCGCCACCTGAACCCCGTGACCGGCAAAGAAAAACACCGCCATCTCGGCATTTCGGGCGGCAACTGCAAAATCGGCCATAGCTGTTTCGACCTCGGCCTGATCGGTGTCTATGGCCTTGATCACCTGAAAGCCAAGCTCGGAAAGCTTGTCGCCCAACGCCTCGGCATCATTTGCCGGATTGGGGAGATATAGTTCTTCAAGCTGATAGTTCGAATTGCCGATCAAGAGAGCGACCCGCTCCTGCGCCATGGCCGAGACGGGAAGCATTACGCAAAATATATAAAAAAATGATCTTAGCATTACACCTCCACCTGAACGGACCCGAAAGGCAACAGGGCAAGCATAGGATAATATTTCTAGTCAGGCAATCTAATCGCTAAGATCTTCGAGCTGCTTTTCATTGAGAATTCCGGTAACGGGAGCACCAACGGATTCCTGATAGGCCGATATGGCGCGCTCGGTTTGCAGGCCGAAAATGCCGTCGATCAACCCTCGATAGAAGCCCATATTTCGCAAATGCCGCTGCAAAATCCTTTTTTGCGAGCGCGGAAGCCCATCTTGAATGGCTTTCAAAACCTCCAGCGAAGTCCCGGTTTCCGCTTCGGTTGTGTCCGGCTCGGTTAGGGCATTGGCGACGGGAAGCGTAGCCTCGGCGGCAGATTCTTCCTGCGCTTGCCCGCTGGCGGAGTCGTCGCCCACCTGTGGCAGGGTTATGCCGGTTTCGGATTCGCTCGTTGTAGCGGTTTGATCCACAGGATTCGCAGGGGCTGCGGCGGCTTGACCAGGCATTTGGGCCACCGTCGGGACCGGCATTTTGCGCAGCATGGCATTGCCGGAGGGCAAGCGCGAAATGCTGACCCCGTCCAGCCCGGCCAGGCTGCGCAAGGCGTCACCCAGATCAATATCGCCATCGGTTTTTGCCATTGCCTCCAGCCCGTCAGCCAGGTCAAGGGCGGCGCTTGTATCTGCAAATAATATCGGGCTGGTGCCGCTTCGGGCTTCGGGGGCTGTTTCCACAAGGGTAACGCCATCGATCAACTGTATGTCCTGAGCCGAGGAATGCACCAATACCGCACCGCCATTGACCGCCAGCGCGGTAGCGCGGGCCAAAGCAGAAAGTGGAATCGCTTTGGTGAGCAGATCGGATGGACGCCGCAATTCGATGCCGCCGGGCGCTACAAAATCCCGATCACCGATTTTCAGCACTGTGCCGTCATAATATACCAGCGCGACATCGGTATCGATCGCGGCAGCGGTAAAGCGCTTTAGCACGGATCGCAGCTCGGAGGCATTGGGGGCATTTGCGGTCAGGGTCTGGGCATCCAGCGATTCCAGCGTATGGGTAACGGATACCGAAACCTGCGTTTCGCCGCCGGAGGTAATAATCAGTGCCACAATCGAGACCTGATTTAGCTCTTCATCACTTTGTGCAAATGTTGAAAAAGGCAGGCTAACGGTCAGAAATGTTACAATTAGAAGTCTAAGCATGTGGAATACCTGTTTCTGTAGACGGCCGAGAATCTGTATATCAAATCATTTTGTTTTGTCGTAAGTTACCCGACAGTAATACATTTATTTATGAATGTGCCTAGGGGAAAAAGGAATCGGATATGAAATTACGGACTAAGTTTAACCTTGTTTTGGTTACCGCATGTTTTATCGGGCTGGGGGCGGCCTCGTTTCTGACCTATCAGGCGGCACAAAAAAACGTGCTGGAAGAAATCGAAAACGAAATCGCCATGATCCGCTCCAATGCGTTGGCGGTCCGGCACTATACCTCCACCGGCATTACCCCGCTTTTGGCCGATGATAACGCCATTCTGTTTATTCCGAATTCGGTGCCGTCATTTTCCGCACAAACGGTTTTTGCCCGCTTCCAGGAAAGCTTTCCCGAATATACCTATAAGGAAGCCGCGCTGAACCCGACAAACCCTGACGATCTGGCCAATGAATGGGAAGCAGAAATGATAAACCAGCTGCGCGCCGACCAGAGCCTTGATCGGGTGGTATCCATTCGCGAGACCGATGCGGGCCGCTCCTATGTGGTGGCGTTTCCATTCACCATCACCCAGGAAAGCTGCCTGATCTGCCACTCTACTCCGGACGTAGCCCCGGCAGCGATGCTTGATCTTTATGGGCCGGATAACGGCTTTGGCTGGCAATTGGGCGAAACCATCGGGGCGCAGATCGTTTCGGCACCAATGGCTTTGGCCGACAAGCGGGCGCTGGATCTGGTGATTGTGATTCTCGCGGCGCTTTTGGTGGCCTTTGCCGTGGTAATCATTTTGGTGAATATCATGCTGTCGCGCATTGTTTTGAGGCCGGTTTCGGTGATGTCTGACATATCCGAGCAGGTTTCGATGGGAGATTTCTCGGCACCGGAATATGTAAAAAAAGGCAAGGACGAAATTTCCTCGCTTTCGGCCTCCTTTAACCGAATGCGCCGTTCGCTGGCCAGCGCCATGAAGCTTCTTGATGATTAACCTTGCCCTTACCGGATTATAATATTCGCATCGTCTTTCGTGATCGGGCGTGGCATAATGTTGCGAAGTTCGATTCTTTTGAAACGGAAGCGCGATAATGGCCGCAGAAACCCCGGCAACCATTGGTAAATACCGGATCGACTCCGTGCTGGGGCAAGGGGCGATGGGCGTGGTCTATAAGGGCCATGATCCCGATATAGACCGGGTGGTGGCGGTGAAAACCCTGCACACCCACCTGATGGATGCCGAGGAGCGCGCCTCGTGGCTGGAGCGATTCGCCCGCGAGGCAAAGGCGGCGGGGCGCGTGCTGCACGGCAATCTGGTCACGATTTTTGACTATCTGGAGCAGGACCAGCAGCCCTATCTGGTGATGGAATACATAGATTCCGAAACGGTCGAGGACCGGATCAAGCGCCGCCCCTTGCCCAACCTGCAAGAGGTCGGCTCTATCCTTACGCAAATGCTGGCGGGGCTGGATGCGATCCATTCGGCGGGAATTGTGCATCGCGATATCAAGCCCGCCAATGTGCTGCTTTTGCCCAACGGGCAGGTGAAGCTGGCGGATTTCGGTGTGGCCAAGGTAGAATCCCTCGGCGCGACCCATGGCGGTATGATCGGCACGCCCGATTATATGTCGCCCGAGCAATTCATGGGCCATCAGGCCGGACATCGCACCGATATTTTCGGCGCGGGGGTGATTATGTTCGAGCTGCTCACGGGGCGAAAGCCCTTTGAATCCGCCTCTCTTGGAGAGTTGACGCAAAAGGTGATTTCCGGCCAGTCGCTGGATCTGCGCGAGCTGGCCCCCGGTTTGCCCGAAAACCTGTATATCCTTTCCGCCCAAACCCTCGCCACCGATCCGTTGGAGCGCACGCCTGATGCCCGCGCCTTTGCCAACGGCATCCATGATGCGTTACGCAATGTGGAGAGGCAGGTGCTGGATGATACGGATCGCACCGTGGTTATGCCCAGCGGCGGCGCGCCGGCACCGGCAAATTTGAGC
>JALSHK010000025.1 GCA_026982275.1 Paracoccaceae bacterium
GCGGAGTCCCGCACAGAATTTCCGCCTCGCCAAGGTTTACATAGATCGTCACCCCGCCGCCGCTCAGGGCTTTGCGCAGCCGCTCGGCCTTGCCGGGGGAGGCTGGCACGATATTCATCTGGCAGGCGGAAAACTCTATGCGCGAGGCAAGGCTTTGCATCAACGCGGCCGGCAGATTGCCATCCACCACCACGCGGTAGGGCCATGGCTCGCCCGGGCTGCCAAGCCGCCCATCCAGAAGCGGTTCAAAAACCCGCTCGCCCGCCCGCTCCAGTGAAGCGCAATCGGCAATCGCGCCAAACACATCCCCGTCAGGGTTCTCAATTGCCAGATAGCTATCGGTGGGGTCGTCAGAGCGAAAGACAAAGCGGCAATCCACCCCTTCGCTTTCCAGCGCTTCGATCAGCGTATCGCCCTCCGGCCCGTTGCCAATGGCGCTCAGCAGCGCGGCAGGCTGCCCTTGGCGCACCAGAGCCACCGCCACATTCAGCGCTACCCCGCCAAGCTGGCGGCGAATATTGCCGGCGATATCCCCGCCTTTTTGCATGGGGGCGCTGGCGCTGGCGATTATATCCCACAGCGCCGAGCCAATACAAAGTACGGGCGGACGGGCTGTCATTTGCCGCCAAGGTTCAACGTATGCTTTCGCAGATGTGCCGCCAGCTCCTTGGGGGGCAGCTCAAGGGCTTCCATTTCCTCAAAAGGGATCGGGTCCCCGACAACCGGCCGCATATCGGTATTGAGCGAGCGCACCACTTCGTGCATCAGTAGCGCCTGGCGAAGGGTGGGAGAAAGCTTCGCGGCCATCAAATAGATCCGGCTGTTTTGTCCGTGAAAAAACATCGGAATTACAGCCGCCTTGCCGCGGGTGACCAGACGGGCGAGGAAATTTGTCCACTCTCCATCTACAGCATCGCTAAACAGGGTTTCGCTATGGGCTACGCGCCCGGCCGGAAACAGAATCAGACAGCCGCCTGATTTTACATGCTCGAGCGCATCCTTGCGGGCCTGCACGTTTTTCTTTATCGCATCGTCTTCATGGTCAAAGGCTACGGGAAGCATCCGGTCATTGATATCGGGGACCTTGGCCAGAAAGGCGCGGGTCATGATCTTGAAATCGGGACGAACGCGACTCATGATTGTGCATAACACCATTCCGTCCACCAATCCGTGCGGGTGGTTGGCCACCACAATCAAAGGCCCTGTTTTGGGTATGCGTTCAAGCGCGGATTTATCGATTTCGGTATTGATTCCCATGCGGGTCATGGCTTGCTGCCAGAAGTCTCCGGGCAGGGGCGGCTCTTGCTGGTGTTTTTTGGCCAGTTTCAGAATCTTGATTCGGCCGGTAAGGTTTTCAACCCACCGGATAACAAAATGTCTTTTAGGCGAAGGAAATGAGTTGGAATAGCTCAAATCCTTGGCTTCAATACGGGTAAACCCATCGTTCATTTTTAGTCTGCTTAATGCCACGTTCTGGCCTTGGATAGACAAATGCGCAGCCCTAGTCACCCCAAATCGACCAAATAGCCGTGATTTGCGCGATTTTCCACTTAAAGCAAATCGAGCGAGGGCAGATACAAGTCAACCATTTCGGTATAATGCCGGAAATCGCTTGCGCACAGGTCGAATTTGCTCTAGAGCGCAGCTATTGAAACCACAGGCAGGGTTTAGGGCGCTCGGGGGAGAAATCCCCGAATGTCCACCGGTTGGCGAAAGCCTCAACTCCCTGCCGAGGATTAAACCGGAAAGGAAATTCCAATGGCTCTACCCGAGTTCACATTGCGCCAGCTGCTTGAGGCCGGCGTCCACTTTGGCCACCAAACCCACCGCTGGAACCCGCTCATGGGCCCGTATATTTACGGCGCGCGTAACGGCATCCACATCATGGACCTTACCCAAACCGTGCCGCTGCTTGATGCGGCGCTGAATGTAGTGCAGCAAACCGTTGCCAAGGGCGGCTCGATCCTGTTTGTCGGCACCAAGCGTCAGGCTTCTAAAGCTATTGCCGATGCCGCCGAGCGTTCGGCACAGTATTACGTAAACCACCGCTGGCTGGGCGGCATGCTCACCAACTGGAAAACCATTTCCAACTCGATCACCACGCTGAAAAAGCTGGATGACGCGCTGGAAAACGGCGGCGAAGGCCTGACCAAGAAAGAGCTTCTGGGCATGACCCGTTTGCAGGCCAAATTGCAGGCCTCCCTTGGCGGCATCCGCGAAATGGGCGGCACGCCGGACCTGATCTTTGTGGTCGACACCAATAAAGAAAGCCTCGCCATTGCCGAAGCCAAAAAGCTCGGCATTCCTGTAATTGCGGTGCTGGATACCAACTCAGACCCGCGCGGCATTGATTATCCAATTCCGGGCAATGATGACGCGGCCCGTGCCATCGCTCTTTATTGCGACCTGATCGCGCGCTCCGCACTGGATGGCATGGCCGCCCAGCTCGGCGCGGCCGGTGTGGACATTGGCGAGATGGAAGAGACTGTCGGCGAAGAGATTCCTGCCGAGGCCGACGCTGAAGCCAAGTAAAACCGTGCGGGGCAGGGGCCCCGCGCACCAACCGTATTTTGATAGGAGAGCCAAGATGGCGATCACAGCAAAACAAGTAAAAGAGCTGCGTGACAGCTCGGGTGTTGGCATGATGGATGCCAAAAAAGCCCTGACCGCAACCGATGGTGACATGGAAGCCGCCGTTGACTGGCTGCGCACCAAAGGCCTTGCCAAAGCCGCGAAAAAGTCTGACCGCACCGCCGCCGAGGGCCTTGTGGGCGTAGCTGTCGATGGCAATGTGGCCGTGGCTGTGGAAGTGAATTCCGAGACGGATTTTGTGGCCAAAAATGCCGAGTTCCAGGAGCTGGTAACCGGCGTGACCAAAACCGCGCTTGGCGTGGCGGATGTGGAGGCCCTGCAAGAGGCCGATATGGGCGGCAAAACCGTATCTACCGTTGTGGGTGAGAAAATCGCAACCATCGGCGAAAATATGACCGTGCGCCGCATGGCCAGGCTGGAAGGCGACGTGATTGCAACTTATGTGCATAACGCTGCAGCGCCGGGCCTCGGCCTGATCGGGGTGATTGTTGCGCTCAAAGGCGGCAACGAAGAAATTGCCAAGCAGATATGTATGCATGTTGCAGCCACAAATCCGGCATCCCTGAACGAATCCGATCTGGATCAGGCTCTTGTCGAGCGCGAGAAAAACGTGCTGACCGAGCAAGCCCGCGAATCTGGCAAGCCTGAAAATATTATTGAAAATATGATCAAAGGCCGGATGCGGAAATTCTTCGAGGAGGTCACGCTGGTCAACCAGAAATTCGTGATCAACCCCGATGTGACCGTTGCCCAGGCGGCAAAAGAAGCCGGTGCCGAAGTGACCGGCTTTGTCCGCCTCGCTGTTGGCGAAGGTATCGAGAAAAAGGTTGAGGATTTTGCAGCGGAAGTTGCAAAAACCATGGGCGGCTAAGCCCGAATTCCAGCAGAACCGAGGCCCGCGCAGCCATGTGCGGGCTTTTTTTATGGTGTAAAGCCCGAAGGGATATAGGCTCAGGGGTTCATGGGATAACCGGCGTGCCAATGCGGCTGCGAGAGGCCGAAGAAAATTTGCTTTCGAATGAAAATAAAGCATGGGCAGATCCGGCTCGAGGGCCGTTTTTGGGCCGGTATATCCATGCTTCCCACCAGTTTGGGCTTGCGTATTTTTACAATCGCAGGCAAATCCTGAGCCATGACACCCTCTGCCCGCCTTTCTGCAGCCATAGCGCTGCTTGATCAAATCCTCTCTGGAGACCCGGCCGAGCGCGCCTTGACCCGCTGGGCGCGTGCTTCGCGATTTGCCGGTTCCAAAGACCGCGCCGCTGTGCGGGATATTGTTTTCGATACGCTTCGGCGCAAGCGTTCTCTTGCGCATTTGGCCGGAGGCATGACCGGGCGCGGGCTGGTTTTGGCCCGGCAGTTTAGCGAGGGGGGCGCGCTTGACCAGCTTTTCGGTGATTTCCGGTTTGCCCCCGAAGCGGTGAGCGAGGCGGAGCGCGCCCGGCTTGAAAACCCCGGTATGGCAGCGGATCCGGTGCGGCTGGATTACCCCGATTTTCTGGATAAAGAGCTGAAGCGGTCCCTTGGCGATGCATTGCCGGAGGTTATGAAGGCCATGCAAAGCCGCGCGCCGGTGGATTTGCGGGTGAATACCCTTAAAACCGGCCTGGAGGAAGCGCAGAATTATCTTGCGCGCGATCTCATTTTTACCGAAATGGTTGACGGGGTGCGGAATGCACTTCGCATTACCGAAAACCCAAGAAAACTTAACGGCTCGTTAGCCTATCGCTACGGATTTGTCGAGCTTCAGGATGTGTCAAGCCAGTTGGTAGGGCAGCTATCCGGCGCAAAGCCGGGCATGAAGGTTCTGGATTATTGCGCTGGCGGGGGCGGAAAAACTCTGGCATTGGCCGCCGAGATGGACGGGCAGGGAGAGATTTTTGCCCATGATGCGAATCCGCTTCGGATGAAAGACCTGCCCGAGCGTGCCCGTCGCGCTGGCGCGGATATCCAGATCATTTCCCCTGATCATATCGAGCAAATTACAGATTGCGATCTGGTATTCGTAGATGCGCCTTGCTCGGGAAGCGGTGCCTGGAGGCGCAATCCGGATAGCAAATGGAGGCTGGGGCAGGCCAGACTTGACGATCTGGTAAAGCTTCAGCGCGAAATATTGATCAAAGCCGGAGACAGAGTGGCGAGCGGGGGAAAGATAGCCTATGCTACATGCTCATTGTTCAAGTGCGAAAACAGCGACCAGATTGACTGGTTTCTGGAGCAATATCCGGAGTGGACACGGGAAACCTCACAGAGTTTAAGCCCGATAACCGGAGGTGACGGTTTCTTTATTTCGGTTTTGAAGAAAAATGTATTATGAATTTAAATATGATAATATTTTATACAAAATTAACCAATTTCCTGTGAGATCGGGTTAATCAAATATTACATATGAAAAGAGTATTGCTTTGAATTCTGCCACTTCCAGACGGCGCGCCTTTCTTTCGAAACCGTTTTTCTGGGGATTTATATATGCTGCATTTTTGGTCCTGACCGTATTTGGCTTTATTGTCGGGCAATATCTATGGGCGGCTGCCGCTGTTTCCGGTTCTGTGTTCGCCGTTGGCATATTAATCCTTCTGGCCATCAACCGGGGAAGCGATTCTGAAAAAGCCGCCAATCGTTTTGATGCAAGCAACCTGCAGGCTATTCTCGAAGATCTGCCGGTGGCGTTGATCCGCCTTGCCCCGGACGGCACGATCGAATGGGTGAATAGCACCGCCCGATCACTGCTTGGCCGCAAAAACCTCATTGGCAAAAATATTAGCGACGAAATAGAGGGGCTGGGGCGCTCCATGCGGGTTCGCGTGAAAGAATCATTGAAGGCGCGCGGTAGCCGGACCACGGAAATGGGCCGGTTTGTGCGCAATTCAAAAGAGGTGTTTTTGCAGGTCTCCCTCATGGCTATGCCTTTTGGGGATCGAACCTGTCTTGTGGTCGTGCTTAGTGATAAAACCGAGCTTAAGGTGCTGGAGGCGCAATTTGTCCAGAGCCAGAAAATGCAGGCTGTCGGGCAGCTCGCAGGCGGGGTGGCGCATGATTTCAACAACCTGCTGACGGCAATTTCCGGCCATTGCGATCTGCTGTTATTACGGCATAATAGTGGTGACGAGGATTTTGGCGACCTGATCCAGATCCGCCAGAATTCCAATCGTGCGGCGGCTTTGGTGCGGCAATTGCTGGCTTTTTCCCGCAAGCAGACCCTCCGCCCCAAGGTTTTGAAGCTGGGGCGGACGCTGGAGCATTTATCCGAGCTGCTGAACCGGCTTCTGGGGGAGAAGGTGCGGCTGAAAATCGAGATCAACCCGAATCTCAAACTGGTGCGGGTGGATGAGCGCCAATTCGAGCAGGTGATCATGAATTTGGTGGTAAATGCCCGGGATGCCATGCTGGATGGTGGCGAGGTGGTGATTTCCACACAAAATGTAACGTTGGAAAAACCGCTTGAGCGGGATCGGGCAACGGTTCCGGTCGGGGATTACGTGTCCGTTCACATTCGCGATACCGGAGTCGGAATCCCGCCCGACAGCCTGCCCAAAATCTTTGAACCTTTTTACACAACCAAAAAAATGGGAGAGGGCACGGGGCTTGGCCTGTCTACGGTATACGGCATTATCAAGCAAACGGGCGGGTTTGTTTTTGTAGACAGCATCCCCGGTAAAGGGACAACATTCATTGTTTACCTTCCTGCCTATAGCGAAAAAACGGCAAGTGTAGATTCCGGCGCTGTATCACATACACGCAAGGCACAAATTGCGCCTCCAGAGGTGGCAAATTGCCGGGGTTGCATCCTGCTGGTGGAAGACGAGGCGCCGGTGCGCTCTTTTGCGGCGCGGGCTCTTAAAATGCGGGGATATCAGGTAGATGAGGCGGATTGCGGTGAAAGCGCGCTCGA
>JALSHK010000026.1 GCA_026982275.1 Paracoccaceae bacterium
TCGGCCACCCTTCGATAAATGGCAGCGCCATATAAACAAGGGCATAGCGCGCCAGCCAGCCCGCCAGAAGGCCAAGCGCAATGGCCAGCAAAAGCTGGCCCCCGAGCAGCGCCACCGGATAGAGCGCCGCGATCATCGGCGCAGGGCGCAGGCGGAAAAGGGCAAACAGCGCCCCCGTGCGCAGGTAAAGCCAAAGGGTGCGCAGCAACAGCCAGTAGCTCGCCAAAATGCCGGCTTGCATCGAAGCGAGCACAATATCGTTCCAGCCGAGGAACTCCACCTCGGTTACGGTTTCCACGCCGTCTATTTCGGCCTCGACCTGCCACGCGTAGCCCGCGCTCTGCTTGGCCTGCACAGACAGCTCATAGCCTGATATGCCCGCCTGAAGCGCGGCTTCGCGGCGATACATCTCGCGGTAATGGCGTGCGGGCATCGGGTCATATCCCGGCAGAAAAAATACCTTGCGCTTGCGCACGGGGCTGGCTTGGCTCATCGTATCGGCACTCTCGTTTTGCCCGACTATATTGCCCCGCCGCGACTTTGGATAGGGTTAACCGATTGCGCCCAGCGCCGGAAATTGCTCCAGCAGCCAAAAGGACATAGCGGTAAACCAGCCGGTAATCATCATGATCCCGATGGTGATCATCAATACACCCGAACCGATTTCCACCTTGCGCATATGTCTTTTGAAGCGGTTCATCATGCCGATCGCGCGGTTGATAAATACCGCCGCCAGCAAAAACGGAATCCCCAGCCCGAAAGCATAGGCTCCCATCATGATCACCCCTTTGCCCACCGAGCCTTCATCCACCACCAAAAACAGGATCGTGCCCAGAATTGGCCCGATGCAGGGCGACCAGCCAAAGGCAAAGGCCAGCCCAAGAATATAAGCTCCGAGAAAGCTGCCGCCCTCGGTTTTTACATCCATCCGTGCCTCTCGATAAAGGAACGGAATGCGAAACAAGCCCAGAAAATGCAGGCCGAAAATGATGATAATCACCCCGCCGATGATGGTCATTTCACCCTGATAGCGCAGCAGGCTTCGCCCGAGCGCGGAGGCGGCTATGCCTAAAAACATAAATACCGTGGAAAGGCCCATAACAAAGAAGATGGCGGCGATGACAACCTTGCGGCTCTTGCCCTGTTCGATTTCTTCCATCGAAGATCCCGCCATAAAGGCCAGATAAGGCGGCACGATCGGCAAGACGCAGGGGCTGAGAAAGCTGATAATCCCCGCCAGCAGCGCCACAAATATCGCAGGCGCCAGCGAGGCGTCAATTACATCAATACCGAACATGCGAATTCCTTTATCTGTTTGCCCAGCCTTATCCGGTTTTGCGCCAAAGGTCATGCAAAGAATTGTCACATTTGCGTGGACAGTGACGGTTTGACAGCCTAGTTTGCGGTATGGATTTTGACCAGCAGATCGATGCCAGATCCCTGCTTTGCCCTCTGCCGGTGCTGAAGGCGCGCAAGCGGCTGAAAGCCATGCAGGCAGGGCAGGTGCTGGAGCTGATCGCGGATGATCCGGCAGCCGTGATCGATGTGCCGCATTTTTGCGCCCAGCAAGGATACGAACTGCTGAAAGCAACGCCGGTCAAGGGCACATTGCGCCGCTATTACATTAAAATCCCGGCCCTGAAATAACACCGCTACAGGCTTTCCAGCAGGTGGCTACAGGCGATATCAATCATATCCAGCACCTCGGGGAAATTATCCTCGAAATAGGGATCCGGCACATCTGTGATCCCCAGCTCCGGCGCATAATCCAATAGTTTTACAAGGCGGGCGCGGCTTCCGGCTGGCTGTATCGCCCGCAAATCCGCCATATTTTGCGTATCCATACCGACGATAAGGTCGAAGCGCTCGAAATCCTCGCGGATCACCTTGCGCGAACGGATATAGGACATATCAATGCCGCGCCGCCGGGCCTCGGCGCTGGCGCGGGGGTCGCTGGGCTTGCCGTCATGCCAGCCCGAAGTGCCGGCGCTGTCAATCAACAGGCCGCGCCCTTGGGCCTGCACCCGAAAAATCGCTTCGGCGGTGGGAGAGCGGCAGATATTGCCAAGGCAAACAAACAGGATGGACCGGGTCATGAAGGGGAATATAGCGCGCGGGACAAAGGCACGCAAACACAAAACAGCCCCGCAGAAAGCTCTACGGGGCGAATCGGCTTGATCAAAAAAGGCTTAAGCGGAAGCCTGGGCCTTGATGATGTCTTTTTTGATTTTCAGGGCAGCAACAGACAGCTCGCTATCCTTGGATTTCGCCATGAATGCATCCAGACCCCCCCGGTGATCAACGGTGCGCAACGCAGCTGCCGAAATGCGGAATTTGAACGAGCGGCCCAGCGTATCGGAGGCGAGGGTTACATCATTCAGGTTTGGCCGGAAAACACGGCGGGTGCGGTTTTTGGCGTGGCTGACATTGTTGCCAGTCAGCACGGCTTTACCAGTAAGTTCGCAACGACGAGACATCGGTGTCTCCTTAGTTAGAAATTGAACGGGGTGCAAAGCACCGGAATTAGAGACCCGCTATTTACGGCGCATCGCAGGGAAGGTCAAGGGATTCGCGGCAAATATCGCGGGAAGGGAGAAAACGGCTGGGCAGGGCGGAAAAACAGGCGCTCCCGCCCGTCGGGCCATGCGGCTGCGCCGCACGACCCTCCCGTTGGGCGTGGCCTCGCTACGCTCGGCGGCGCTTGCCTATCGGGCCAGATTTGCGAGATCCAGCCGGCCATCCAGCACTGGCGGACACCAGTAATTTGCGCCTGTAACCGGAGTGGTGAAACGATATAGCCCGTCCAGAATACCATCTTCCAGCCCCGCCATGCGCCGCTGTTGGGCTTCAAAAGCCTGAAAGGAATTTCCGAAAGCCACAAAAACCAGCCCTTCGCGCCCCCCTTCGGACCATGGCATCGAGCGGCGCAGCATAAAGGCTTCCGGTGAAAAGCTTTCCTGGGCCGTGCGCTTTACATGGGCAAATTCCGGCGCATCCCCGATTTCTTCGTTATCCGATATCTGCCGACCGATGATATGGTCCCGCTCGGCTTCGGGCAGCGGATCAAAGCGCTCCAGCCGATGCACCCATTGCTGCACCGTCACAAAGCTGGAGCCGTCCGGCGCAAAAGCGGCGGCCAGCGCGGCCTCGCCTTCGGGGTTTTCGGTGCCGTCTTCATAGCCGCTCAGGTCTCGGCCGCTATCGTATTTGAAGCCCTCCACCTGCCGCACCGCCTCGAAACCCGGCAAACCTCGCAGGGCCAGCCGCGCCCGCTTTGCGATTTCTCCGCGATCCGCTCCGCGAAACCACAGCCACAGGTCGGCTTGCGTGGATGGCACATCGACAAGCCCGCTCAGTGACCGAAAGCCGTGCAGCCCCTTGACCGAGCCAAAGCGCGCCACCAGTGCGGGGCCAAGGCCAACCACCAGCCCCTCGCCCGCGGGCAAGGCCTCAAGCTCCGCCAGGCTGGCCCCGGGGCGGGCGACAAGCTCGACAAACCGGCCATGGGCGGGCAGTTCGGGCATAATTCCTGCCTGCATTTTCATATTTTCCTCCTGTATTCGGGTCTGCCATCTATCTAAGAGCGCAGCCGGAAAAATACCATGGGCTTAATCAGGTTCGGGAAAGGTTCCCGTTCGCAGATATGCCAGCGTGGCGGCAATTACGCGGGCATCCTGCATCATCAGGCTATGGGCCACCGGCAGCGCCATGCGCTTATGGGCGGGCGCATGGCCCCATGCCGATTTCAGGCTGACCTTGCCGTCGTTTTCGCCGTCAATGCCGGTGATCAGCCGATAGGCAGACAGCGCGGCCGTGCCCGCGATAGAGCCGATATCCAGCCCGGCATCATCCTCGCCATCATGCGGCACCAGCTCGGCCAGTGCCGGCCCCATGATGGGCGAAAATATCGCCGCCCGCGCCGCGACCTCGCTGCCGAAATTGGGCGCGCCTATCTGCACCAGCCGCCCCCTGCGCGGGGCGGGCAAGGTTTTTGCCAGCCGCTTGCTCAAAATCCCGCCAAGGGAATGGCCGACAAAATGCAGCTTTCCCGTGGCGGGAAGTGCGGATGACAGATCCCGCGCCAGATCCTCGATAGAGCCGCGGGTGGAGGGATAATCCAGCACAAGGGTAGCAAATCCGCCCGCCTCCAGCCCCGCCGCCAAGCGGCGCATGGAGGCGGCGCGGCGGCCAAGGCCATGAAGGATAAGAACCGTTTCCATCTTACCAGTGCGGCGGCTTTTGATCCGCCAGCGGCGCGCCGGACAGGGTGTCAGCCTCCATCTGGGCTGCGCGCTCGAGCAGCAATTGCACGCGGCGTTCCAGCCGGTCGATCTGGTTGGCCTGCCCCGCCACCACGGCGCTCAGCTCTTCCAGCGCGGCGGCCTGATGGGTGCAAATTTCTTCAAGTTCGGTCAAGCGGTCGGTCATTGGCTCTCCGGAAAAAGCACAGGCGCATCGCCCTGCTGCCATTTGGGGTATTTTTGCATCATGGCGGCAAAGCGCGGGGATGCAAGGAAATTATCCAGCCATTGGCGCAGATTTGGCCAGTTTTGCGCGTCAAACCACGCGCGGTCCACATTGGCAAATTGCCGGATGAAGGTGATCGTGGCCATATCGGACAGCCCGTTTTGCCGACCGGACAGAAACGGCTGGCGTGAAAGGGTTTCATCCAGCCCGCGCAAAAAGCCGGAGGCGGTTTCGCGGGCGATTTCTGGCGTATCCCTGCCGTATTTATAGCCATCAAGCGCGGTTTTGAAGCCGCCGTCACAGGCGGCGATCAAGCCGTCATCCTGCCCTGCCAGCCAGCCCTCGGGGTCTGCCCGCCCCAGTGCCCAGCGCATGATATCATAGCTTTCCTCCAGCACCCGATCCGGCAATACCAACACCGGCACCGTGCCTTTGGGCGAGGCGGCCAGCAGCGCCGGCGCTTTATCGCGCAGCACAATCTCGCGCAATTCCACCTGCACACCGGCACTGGCAATGGCCAGGCGGGCGCGCATGGCATAGGGGCAGCGGCGGAAGGAATACAGGATGGGCAGGGTCATAAGAGCGGTTTATCTTTTTGGTCTCTGCGGCGCAAGCCTATCGACAATTATCGCCAAAAGCCGGATACTGGGCGCATGAATTGCTTTGCAAAATTCCTGTCGGGCCGGATAGCCAGCTTTGCCCATGCCCTGCGCGGGCTGGGCGAGGCGATCCGCACCCAGACCAATGCGCGCATTCATATGGTGGCGTCCACTTTGGTGGTGGCGCTCGGGCTGGGGCTGGGGATTTCGGCGCTGGAATGGGCGGCTGTGATTTCGGCGATCGCGCTGGTCTGGATGGCGGAATTGCTCAATACCGCGATCGAAATCCTGTGTGATATCATCCAGCCGGAATATTCCGAAAAGGTAAAGCGGGCCAAGGACGTGGCGGCGGCGGCGGTGCTGGCGGCGGCCATCGGGGCGGCGCTTATCGGGGCTTTGGTGTTTTTGCCTTATCTTACCGGCTAAAAGCTGGCCCAAAGCGCGGTCTCGGCAGGGGAAACCCCAGGCCGCGCTTCGGTCCAGCGCATAGATGCAAGCTCTGGAAAGACCGACAGGATTTCGGCCTGCGCTTCATGGCCAAAGCGCCCGATCGCCTCGTCCAGCGGATTAAGGCTTTCGCTTGGGCAGCCTTCGGCAAATATGATCTCGTGGCGGGAAAATAGCAGATGGAAATACTCCACCTCCGGCACGGGGGCCTGATAGATCGTATCGCCATTTACCAGCTCGATCGCCGGCACCAGCACCTCGCTTTCGCCAAAAAGCAGCTCCGCCTTCCAGCCCGAAACCAGCATCCGGTGCATCGGCGAGACCGTAAGCGCGCGGTCATTCCCCGCCGCACCCGTGCAAAACCGCACCGGCGCCAGCCGCCCGACCCCCACAGCCTTTCGCGCGCCTACCCAGATGATTTCCTGCGCGCTGTGGTCTTTGGTAATCACCCGGTCGCCGGGCTTGAGGCGCTCTATCCGCTGCTCCCCTTCTGTTGTCAGTATCCGTGTGCCGCGGGCAAAGCAGGCCGGCACCGTGGCCAGATCGCCGTAGGGGATGGTTTTGGGCGAGCCAAGCCACGGCCCCAGATCCAGCGCATCGCCGATATCCAGCGCGAGGGTGGAGGCAAATCCGACCACCGCGCCATTGATCTGCACCAGCACCAGCAAGCCGGTCTCGCCGGTGGTTAGATTACTCAGTGCCGACTGGCCGATATTTTGCACAACATCGCCCGCCGCGCCCACGCTCGCGCCATCCACCACCAGCCCGAAATCAAGCTGCTGGGAAGCTGCCGCGCTGCCTTCATCCTCGAAATCCGGATCATCATCGGTGAGGGTCAGCACATCGGGCGCGCCGCCCACGGTGGTGCTGGTTGGGCCAAAAAAGAAATCATATTCGCTGGAAAGCCCGAGATCGGCCACAGAATAGATATAGAATCCCTCAACAGGCATCCGCT
>JALSHK010000027.1 GCA_026982275.1 Paracoccaceae bacterium
GATAGCGCCGCCTGCGCCTTGGTCCCGCCAATAGAAACAACCACATCCCCGCGCGCCAGCCCCGTGGCCACCGGCTCGCGAAGCGGCCCCGCAGGCAGCACCCGGCCATTGCCAAACCCTACCGCCGCATCGACCACAATAATAGACAGGTCCTTGTGCAAAGCCGGATTTTGAAAGCCGTCATCCAGCAAAATCACCTCCGCCCCCGCCGCCATCGCCGCTTTGGCCCCCAGCGCACGATCCTTGGCCACCCATGTGGGTGCAAATGCCGCCATCAAGAGCGGCTCATCTCCCACCTCGCCAGCCTTGTGCAGCATTTCATCCACCCGCACCGGCCCTTCCACCGTGCCGCCATAGCCGCGCGAGACCACATGCGCCGCCACGCCCCGCGCCGCCAGAAATTCGGCCAGCGCGATCACCGTCGGGGTTTTACCCGTGCCGCCCGCATTGATATTCCCCACACAAATCACCGGCACGGGAATTTTTTCCCACGCCCCCCGCCGCAGCCGGCGCGCGCCGGCCCATGCCCAAATTCCAGATAGCGGCCAGGCCAGCAGCGACAAAGGATGCCAGCGCCCGCCGCGATTCCAGAATGCCGGTGGCTGTGTCATGTGCCTTTTCTCTCCAGCAAGGCCAGAATTTCGCGGCTGAGCGTAGCTACAGCTTCCGCGCCTTCGCTACCCACCTCCCAGGCTTTTAGCGCAATTTGCGCCGAATAGTCCGGAGCCAGCGCCAATACAAGCTTTGCGCCAAGTGCGGCTTTGGATTCCACCTCTATGACCGCCCCCGCCTTCACAAGGCGCTGGTATCGGCCCGAATAGGGCGCGGTATTCACCCCGCATAACAACGCCGAACCCAACGCCACAGGCGCAAAAGGATCCGCCGCTTCCGGGCCAAACAACGTGCCGCCCGCATAGGTCACCGTGGCCAGACGCATCCATACACCGTGGTTATCCGCCGCCTGATCCACCAGAACCTCAATCTGCCGGTCCGGCAAGCCTTCGTCGCTATATCGCGCCATACGCCAGCCCTCCGCCTGTATCTGCCCCGAAATAACCTCTTCTGCCGCGCGCGGCGCAATGACCAGTAACAAATTCGGGATCGCCCGCACCGCATGCCGGTGTGCCGCCAGCAAGGCCGTCACCTCTCCTCGCGACACCCCATACGCACACCAGACAGGGCGAGGCCCCAGCGCCGCAGAAAGACGGCGAAGCTGCCCATGGCTCTCCGGCAGTGACACCGCCACCTCCGAAAGCGGCTTACAGGCGATGATTTGGTGCCCCGGGGCTTCCAAATGTAAAAACCTTGCTTTTTCCGCTTCATTTTCCAGCAAAATCCGCTCAAAACCCTGCAGAAATTCGGTCAACTGCCTGCCCTTCATGCCCGAGGGCAAGGGCTGGCCCGACAGCGAAGCATAGAGCATTTTTATGCCGGCACGCTTGGCCCGCCGCATCTCGGCCAGCCCGTTTTCGGGGGCACCCCAGAGCACGAGATCCGGCTTCCAATGCTGCAAAAAAG
Organism: Paracoccaceae bacterium; assembly: GCA_026982275.1. Taxonomy (GTDB): domain Bacteria; phylum Pseudomonadota; class Alphaproteobacteria; order Rhodobacterales; family Rhodobacteraceae; genus UBA3077. The sequence goes on from JALSHK010000027.1 coordinate 1,519, forward strand.
CATCGATTGCAGCCCGGCGCGGGGCCGGAAGCGGCAGGATATAATCAGCCGACACCTTTAATCCGGCATAGGTGGTCAGCACGTTGATATCCGGCAATGCGGCTTTCAGCGACTCTAGCGCCTCTTCGGGAATATCCAGCGGAAGATGCATCCACACCAGCGGCCCTGCGGGGCGAGCTGCCCAGCTTTGCCCAGCCCCGCGCACCCCGCGCAGCAGGGCCGAAATAACAGAAGGCGAAGGGGCGGGGGCCATATTTATCCTGTATTATCCCAGTTCTTCGGTGGAGCTGGCCTCGGTGGCCTCATCACGCAGGCGGTGCAGATGGGCGATGAAATAGCGCATATGGGCGTTATCCACCGTGCTATGCGCCGCCGCTTTCCACGCATCATAGGCTTTGTCATAGCTGGGGAAAATTCCCACAAAGTCGATCGCATCGGTATCGCGAAAGGTATTGTGCTGCGGGTCGGTCAGCTCGCCGCCAAAAACGAGGTGTAAACGCTGGGTCATGCTCTAGTCTCCTTTGGGAATGATCAGGCCCGCGATAGGCTGTTTTGCCGCAGGCTGCAAGCCCGAGATGATTTTCGTGGTCAGTTTTTGCGGCCCCGCCACCATGCCCGCCAGCTTTGGCAGCGGATTATTATAGCGGGTTTTTTGCCCGCCCGTGGTGCAAACCGCCCCGAAAGCCTCGCGCACAATCAGATCTCCGGCAGCCACATCCCATTCCCACAAGGGCCGCAGCGCCAGCATGGCATCATAGCGCCCTTCGGCCACAAGGCACAACCGATAGGCCAGTGAGGGGCGGAATTTATGCACCATGCCGTGGGGCTGGTGCCAATGCTCGGGCCGCAGCTCGGGCTTGCGGGTCAAGACCGTAGCGCCAGCCATCTCCGCCTTTTCGCTCACCTTGATCGGCGCGCCATTGCAATAGGCCCCGCCGCCAAGCCTTGCGCCAAAGCTTTGATCTTTCATCGGCACATGCACTACGGCGGCGATAATCTCGCCCTTTTGCGCAATCGCCAGCGAATGTGAAAAGCTCGGTTCGCCATTGATAAAAGCGCGGGTGCCATCAATCGGATCAATGATAAATACCCGCTCTGCCGCTAGCCGCGCGGGGTCGTCTTCGCTTTCCTCCGAGAGCCAGCCATAATCGGGCCGCGCGGCCAAAAGCTCGGCCTTCAGCATGTCGTTGATCGCAAGGTCGGCTTGCGTTACCGGCCCTTGCCCGTCGCCCTTGTCCCATGTCTCGGGATCGGCCTTGAAATAGCGCTTGGCAATTTTGCCCGCCGCCTCTGCCGCCGCCAGCAATAGCGCCAGATCACGCGCCGGCAAGGGTTAGCCCTTCCACCAGCAGGCTGGGCACCACGCGGCTCTGATGGGCCTTGCCATCATTCGCCGCCAGCATGCCGCCCAGCATTTCGCGCAGGTTTCCCGCCACGGTGCATTCATTTACGGGCCGGATAATCTGGCCATTCTCCACCCAGAACCCGGACGCCCCGCGCGAATATTCGCCGGTATTGGGATTAATGCTGGAGCCGATCATCGAGGTAATCAACAGCCCCGTGCCCATCTCTGCCAGCAGCGCCTCGCGGGATTTATCGCCCGCTGTCAGCGTCAGGTTTCCCACGCTCGGGCCGGGCGCGCCGCCTGCGCCCCGCGCCGCATTGCCGGTGCTTTGCAGCCCCAGCTGCCGCGCCGTGGCCAGATCCAGCACCCAGCTTTTCAGCACGCCGTTTTCAACCCATGCGCGGCGCGATACCGCCAAGCCCTCCGCGTCAAACGGCTTTGAGCCGCTCACCCGCTTGCGAAAGGGATCCTCGACCAAATCCATGCCCTCGGGCAGCACCCGCTCGCCCATGGCCGATTTCAGCCAGCTCACCCCGCGCGCAATCCCGCGGCCATTGATCGCCGCCACCAAATGCCCGATCAGGCTGGAAGATACCCGCTGGTCAAACAAAACCGGATAGGCGCCGCTGGGCGGCTTGCTCGCCCCCTTCAGCGCCACCGCGCGCTCGCCCGCGATGCGGCCTATTTCATCCGCATCCGGCAGATCGGCAGCAAAAATCCGGCTCTCGCCCTTGAAATCCCGCTCCATTTCCAGGCCCTCGCCAGAAATAGCGGTGCAATAAAGGCCGGTGGAACTGCGCCTATAACCGCCTGAAAACCCGTTGCTCGCCGCCAGATGAATCCGCGTTTCCGAAAAGCTGGCACCGGCGGAATCGACCTTGTTTACCCCGCGCACCGCCAAGGCCGCCGCCTCGGCCTCCAGCGCCATATCCTTAAGCGCTTCGGGGCTTTTGGGCGCGGCATCATCTGCCAGCTCCAGCCCCTCGGCGTTGCGGATATCGCTTAGCTGATCCGCCCTCGCCAGCCCGACATGCGGATCTTCGGGCGCGGCCTTGGCCATGGCCACCGCCCGCTCGGCCATTTCGGCAATCGTGGCCTCGCTGGCATCGGAAACCGAAACCACCGCCGAGCGCTGCCCGATCAGCACCCGCAAGCCCAGATCGATCCCCTCTGCCCGCTCCGCATGTTCGAGCGCGCCATTGGCCACCTCGATCGACAGGCTGTCGCCTTCGATCACTATCGCATCGGCCGCACCGGCACCCGCCCGCGTGGCGGCGGCCAGCATTTTCTGTGCGAGTTGTTGCAAATCGGCCATCGGACGCTCCTTCTATCTGATTTGCAAAAACCTAATCCCCCCGCCCCCGGCATACAAGCCCCGCTGATGCGCGAGTTTTTACTTGCGCCCAGCTTTCCCTTGCGGCACCTTTGGCAAAAAAACAGGAGACCCCATGCCCCTCACCGGAAAAACCGCCATCATTACCGGCGCCAGCCGTGGCATCGGCGAGGCCACCGCCTATGAGCTGGCCGAAAAAGGCGCAAATGTATTTTTGACCGCGCGCTCGCGCGAGCCCATCGAAGCCATTCGCGATAAAATCATTGCCGATGGCGGCAAGGCTGCGGTGCTGGCCTCGGATATGGCGCGCTATCTCGGGGTAAAAACCGTGGTGCGCCGCTGCATGGAAACCTTTGGCAGCGTGGATATACTGGTGCAAAATGCCGGGGTGATTGATCCGATCGCCAAGATCACCGATAGCGATCCGGCAAAATGGGCCAAAACCATGGAAACCAACCTGAACGCGGTATATTACGGCCTGCACGCCGCCCTGCCGATCATGGAAAAACAAGGCGCGGGGCTGGTGATCAATATTTCTTCCGGCGCGGCCCATAACCCGCTGGAGGGCTGGAGCCATTATTGCGCCGCCAAGGCCGGGGCGGCCATGCTGACCCGCATGGCACATCTGGAAACCGAAGGCAGCAATATCTGCGTGGTCGGCCTTAGCCCGGGCACTGTCGCCACCGATATGCAGGTTAAGATCAAAGCCTCCGGCATTAATCCGGTAAGCGAGCTGGACCCGTCAGCCCATATTCCCGCCACATGGCCTGCCCGCGCAATTTCATGGCTGGCCCAAGGCGCAGCCGCGGATTATTGCGGCGAGGAAGTCTTGCTGCGCGATGAGGATATCCGCCGCAAAATCGGTTTAATCACCTAGGCCCACGGCGATTGCAGGGTGGGGCTTCACCCCGCCAAAACCCTATTCCGCCAATAGCATCCAGAGCGCTACAATCACCGCGCCAATGCCCAGCAGCACCGTGGCCGAAACCATCGGCCCGCCCAGCGCCAGCTCCCACAGGATCACCCATGCCGGCACCAGATAGGTATAGGCCATCACCTTGGCCGCCTTCAGGTGCAGCGCCGCATATTGCAGCAGAAAAAACGTGGTCGCCGAGGCAAAAACGGTAATATAGGCCAGCGTGATCCAGACCAGCAACGGCAAGCTGGAAAAATCGGTATCCAGCAAGGCCGGCGCGCCATAAACCCCGAGGATAACAAACCCCGCCACCATCATACCCAGCGTAAAAACCAGCGGCTTTTCACCGCGATTGAGGCGCTTGATCAAAGGGGTATAAAGCGCGTGCGCCACTACCCCGACAAAGAATATCAACTCTCCACGGCCAATCTCGAAGGCAAGTATCGCGGCTATATCGCCTCTGAAAATCACCCAGATCGCGCCACCCGCCGCCAGCGCCAGCGCCACCGCCATGCGGGGGGTGGTGATCTGGCGCAAAACAAGCCAGCCAAACCCCGCCGAAAGCAGCGGCGCAAGGGTGAACACCGCGCTTGCCGAAACCGGCGCGGCCGTTTTCAAGCCCTCGAACATCATCACAAAATAAACCGCAAACAACCCGCCAAGCAGAAAATACCGCCACGGTGCCGCCAGATCCTGCCGCTTTATCCCCGGCCCCCGCCACACCAGCGCCCCGATAATCAGCGCCGCCAGAAAAAACCGCAAGGCATTCAGCGCCGCCGGATCAATCGCATTGGCCACCCGCGAACCCAGCGAAAAAGACCCCGCCACCAGCATGGAAAACAGCAGCATCGCCAGATGGCCACGCAGCATCGGGTTTTGCAAATCCGGCATTAAAACCGGTCAAGCAAACGGTTCAGATAATCCAGCTCGTCGTTTGGCCGCTGGTTTTCTCCCGAACGGCGGCGGATCTCGTCCAGCAATTCCCGCGCCCGATCCGAGGCGTTTTGCTCGGGCACCGCGGTATCGCCATCGGCGCGGCCACGATTGCCGATCGGGCGGCCAAGGGGGTCATATTGGTCCCGCCCGGCGGTTTCTTCGCCTTGGGAGCCGGATTGCCCGTCTTGATTCCGGTTTTCCATATCCCGCAGGCTTTGGCGCATGTTTTCCATCGCCTGCGCCTGCTCGTCAAACGCGCCGGAAAAATCGCCCTCGCGCAGCCGGTCCCGCGCCGCGCCCATATTGCGCTCGGCCTCATCCAGCGCTTCGCCTCCAGAGCCATCCGCCTGCATTTGATCGATAAATTGCCGTAGCTGTTCCTGACGGTCCGCCA
>JALSHK010000028.1 GCA_026982275.1 Paracoccaceae bacterium
CCATGGCGACTCGCAAAATATTCACCCCCGTCAGCCCCTGTATTACAAACAGATTAAACCCGACCGGCGGCGTGATCTGGCTCATTTCCACCACCAGCACCAGATAAATCCCGAACCATAAAGGGTCGATCCCCGCCGCTTCCACCATCGGCAAGATGATCGAAGTTGTCAGCACCACCACCGAAATTCCGTCCAGAAAGCAGCCCAGGATAACAAAAAACACCGTCAGCACGGCCAGCAGCGCATAAGGCGAAAGTTCGAAAGTGGCGATCCAGGCCGCCAGATTGCGCGGAATGCCGGTAAAGCCCATCGAGATCGAAAGAAACGCGGCGCCCAGCAAGATAAAAGCTATCATGGCCGAGGTTCGGGTCGCCGACATCAGCGCCGACATAAACCCCTTATAGCCGAAATTCCCTGAAAGCGCCGCCAGAATGGTGGCCAGCAGCACCCCGATCGCCGCCGCATCCGTAGGCGAGGCCACGCCGGTATAGATCGAGCCGATCACCCCGCCAATCAGCAGCAAAACCGGAAGCAGCCGCCGCGAGGCACGCAGCTTTTCCATCAGGGTATAACGCATGCCATCATCAGGAATATCTGCAGGATTGCGCCATGCCACAAAGGCCACATAACCTGCAAACAACCCCACCAGCATGATCCCCGGCAATATCCCCGCCACAAACAGCCGCGCAATGGATTGCTCGGTCGCCACCCCGTAAACGATCAGAATGATAGAGGGTGGAATGAGCAGCCCCAGCGTGGCCGACCCCGCCAAAGTGCCCAGAATCAGCTTCTCGGGATAGCCGCGCCGCTTTAGCTCAGGCACCGACATCCGGCCAATCGTGGCCGCCGTTGCGGCTGAAGAGCCGGACACGGCAGCAAAAATCGCACAGCCGAGAATATTCACATGCAACAGCCGCCCCGGCAGCCGCCCCAGCCATGGCGCAAGGCCGCTGAACATATCCTCCGAAAGCCGTGAGCGCAGCAATATCTCGCCCATAAAAATAAACAATGGCAGCGCCGCCAATTGCCAGCTATAGCTATGCCCCCAAAGCGTGGTCGCCAAAACCAGCCCCTCGGGCGCGTTGGAAAAGGCGGCAATGGCCACAAATGCCATAATAATCAGTGCCACCGCCACCCACACGCCGGCGGCAAGCAACAGCAGCAATATCCCCAGCAGGATCGCAAAAATCATCGGATCAGACATGGCTACTCCACCCCCTCATCCGTCAATACCGGCGCGCGCGCGATCAGCGCCTCTACCAGCGTATCTACAAAAGCGATCGTCAGCAGTGCCAGCCCGGCCACCATGCTGATTTGCGGAATCCACAGCGGGATCGCCACAATGCCGGTAGACATATCCCCATAACGGTAGCTTTCTTCCAGCAGCAGCGCGGCATAATAGGTGGCATATCCCGCCATCATTGCACCGATCGCCAGCGCCAGCAGCTCCAGCAGCCAGCGCGGTCGTTGTGGCAAAGCCCCCACCAGCAGGTTCACCCTTATATGTCCGCCGGCTCTCAGGGTATAGGCCAGCGCCATAAATGTAGCCGTCGCCAGAAAAAACCCCGAGAAATCCGCATAGGATGGCAAGGTATAGGACCAGCCCGGCCCGCCGATCCGCGCCACAATATTCAGCACCACCTGTGCGGAAACCACAAGGCATATGCCCAGAATAGAAAGGGCCGCAATGGCCCCCGCAAGCTTATAGAGTGTATCGAGTATTCGGCGCATGATCAGCCTCGCAATAAAAAAACCCGCGCCAGCCAAGGCGGCGCGGGCCATGAACCTAGTTACTATAGGCGCTCAGGATCGACAGCGCATCGTCAGAGGCATTGGCTTTCCAGTTTTCCAGCATCTCTGCCCCGATGGCTTGCAATCCGGCCACCAGCTCGGGCGAAGGCGATACGATAATCATCCCGTTATCCGCCATGATCTGGGTTTTGGTTGCCGCTTCGGCTTTGGACATTTCCCAGCCACGCGCTTCGGCGGCAGCGGCAGCTTCCAGCACCGCGGCTTGAGTTTCGGCCGACAGCCCGTCAAAGGCGCGCTGGTTGACCACGACGATGTTTTTGGGCAGCCAGGCGTCGATCTGGGTATAATGGGTGACAAAATCCCACGCTTTGGAATTGGCACCGGTGGAAGGCGATGTGATCATGGCTTCCACCTGCCCTGTGGCGAATGCCTGCGGGATATCGGGGGCTTCCACCTGCACCGGCGCGGCCCCGGCAAGGGTGGCAAATTCTTCCAGCGCGGCGTTATAAGCGCGGAAGCGCAGGCCCGAAAGATCCTCTACGGTTTTGATCTCGCCATTGGTATAAAGCCCTTGCGCCGGCCATGGCACCGCAAACAGCACCTTCAACCCCTGTTCGGCCAATAGCGCATCAATCACCGGGCGCTGCGCGGCCCAGAGCTTTTCACCATCTTCATAGCTGGTGGCCACAAAAGGCTGGCTGTCAATGCCAAAGGCAAGGTCTTCATTGGACAGCCTTGAGAGGAAAAACTCGCCCAGCGGCACCTGGCGCGAGCGAATGGCGTTTTTGATTTCGGCATGGGGAAATAGCGAGCCGGCGGAATGCACGGTGATGCTCAGGTCGCCATTGCTGGCGCTCGCGACCTCATCGGCAAATTGCGCGATATTGATGGTGTGGAAGGTGCTGTCGCCATAGGGCGTTGGCATATCCCATGTGGTCTGGGCCATGGCAGGGGTGGCGATGGCCAGCCCGGCGGCAAAAGCCGCGGCGTGGGTCATTTTCATGTTGGTCTCTCCCGTTGTCGGCCACAAATCTTGCGGCGCACGTTTATATAATGTTGACAAATTGTCAGTGTTTTGCCAGCTTTGCAAGAAATATTTTCCTTGGTGGCGAAAAAATGACCCCAGAACAGCCCAAAACCGGCTTTCCAGCCATCCTTCCCTTGGGGATCGACGGAATAATCGTGCGCTTTGCCGATCGGCTTAACGAATCAGCCAATCAGGCGGCGCTCGGGTTTCGTGCCGCACTTGCCGAAAATCCGCTGGCGGGGGTAGAGGAAATCGCCGCCGCCCTCACCTCGGTTTATCTGCGTTTTGATCCGTCCGGAACCAGCTACGAAACGCTTCGGGCCGCCATCAGGAACCACCTGTGCGGCAACTGGAAAACGGCGAGGAAAACCACCCCCCGCCGCTGGTATATTCCCACGGTTTATGGCGGCGAACACGGCCCGCAACTGGCCGAGATGGCGAAGCTGGCGGGCATGTCGGAATCGGCGGCGATGGCGCAAATATCCGGCACACCGCTGCGGGTGATGAGCCTTGGCTTTGCGCCCGGCCAGCCCTATCTGGGCTTGCTTCCGCCCGCATTTGATCTACCGCGCCAATCGGCACTGACCAAAGAAGTGCCTTCCGGCGCGCTGACCATGGCGATCCGGCAATGTGTGCTGTTTGCCACCCCCGCCCCCACCGGCTGGCGCCATATCGGCCAGACCCGATTCACAGCGTTTCGCCCCGAAAGCGATACCCCCTTTCCGTTGCAGCCGGGCGACGAAGTTGTTTTTTCGCCTGTAAGCATTGATGATCTCGCCCGCCTGCCCCCCCGTATGGAGCCAGCCCCGTGAGCGCCCATCTTACCTTTCATCAGGGCGGCGCGGCGATCTCTGTGCAGGATGCGGGGCGGCCTGGCTATATGGAATTCGGCCTGTCCAGAGGCGGTGCGGCAGATCTGCCGGCATTGGCCGAAGGCGCGGCCCTGCTGGGGCAGAGCGAAAAGCTCGCCGCGTTGGAAATGGCGGGGATGGGCGGGGTGTTTTCGGCATCGGCCCCCCTGCGCATCGCCCTTACCGGCGCGCCGATGCGGGCCGCGCTGGAGGGGCGGATATTGCGCTGGAATGCGGCCCACCGGCTTGAGGCCGGGCAAAAACTGCATATCGGCGCGGCTGAAAAGGGCATTTACGGCTATCTGCATATTGGCGGCGGGCTGGCCACGCCGATCCAGCTTGGCAGTCGCAGCGCCCATCTGGCGGCGGGGCTCGGAAAATATCTGCCGCCGGATAGCCGTTTGCCCGTTGGCCCTGATCCGGATAAAAACATGGCCGGCCTGTTCCTGCCTGCGCCGCAATCGCGCTTCGAGGGGGGCGAGGTGCGTATTATTGCCAGCGCCCAAACCGCCAGATTCGATCCCGCCACGCTGGCCCGCTTTGAAGCCACGCGCTTTATCCGCAGCCCGCAGGGCAACCGGCAGGGGGTGCGGCTGGGCTATGAAGGCGCCGGATTTACAGCCCGAGACCAGCTTGATACCGTATCGGAATTTATGATCTCCGGCGATATACAGATGACAGGGGACGGCACGCCCTATGTGCTGCTGCCCGAATGCCAGACCACCGGCGGCTATCCCCGCATCGGCACGGTAATCCCGCAAGACCTGCCGATCGTGGCCCAGGCCGCCCCCGGAACCCCGCTACGATTCCGGTTTATTCCGGCGCAGGAGGCCCGCGCGAACTGGCAGAGCCTTGCGCAAATGCAGGCTCGGGCCCGCCGCGCCGCCCGCCCGCTGCTGCGCGACCCCCGCAGCATGCCCGATTTGCTATCCTATCAGCTGATCAGCGGTGTTACCGCCGGAACGGAGCTGGACATAAACGGAGAAAACCCATGAAAACCATAGATCTGAACGCGGATATGGGCGAATCTTTTGGCGATTGGCGTATGGGGAATGACGAAGCGTTACTCGATATCGTCACCTCGGCCAATATCGCCTGCGGCTTTCATGCCGGAGACCCCGACGTGATGGCCCGAACCATGGCGCAGGCGGTAAAAAAGGGCGTGGGGCTTGGCGCCCATCCGGGCTTTGCGGATTTGCAGGGCTTCGGGCGGCGGCGGATCAGCCTGCCCGAGGCCAGCCTGCAAAACCTCGTGCAATACCAGCTCGGGGCGGCGCAGGCGATGGCCAAAGCCGCAGGCGGAAATCTGCGGCATTTCAAGCTGCACGGGGCGCTGGCGAATATGGCCTCCGAAGATGCCGAAATGGCGCGGGCCTGCTATGGTGCGGCGCTGGAAATCGACCCCGATCTGGTGCTGGTCGTGATTGCCGCCACCGCCCAGCAACAGGCCGCCGAGGCGCTGGGATGCCGCTGGGCCGGAGAGGTTTTTGCCGATCGCGGCTATAATGATGACGCCACCCTGCGCGACCGCAGCCTGAAAGGCGCGGTGATCAGCGATCCGGATGAAGCGGCGGGCCGTGTGGTCGCCATGGTGGAATCCGGCATGATCCTCAGCCATTCCGGCCAGAAAATTCCGGCGCGTATTGATACCGTCTGCCTGCATGGCGATGGCAAAACCGCCCTCGCAACAGCCCGGTCCGTGCGCGCCGCACTACAAGCCGCCGGTATCGAATTGCGCCGCTTTTAGCTTTGTCGCAACGAATCAAGCCCTGACCCAGAGCGACGCATCCGCTTGATAACCCGCGGCACAAAGGCGATCACCGCCAGCAAGCCAAGCGCCAGCAAGCCATAGCGGATGGCGGCGCCGTTACCGCCCAATGCCTCGCGGCCGGCATAGCCAAGCCATGTATAGGCCAGCGCACCGGGGGCCATGGTGATGAAGGATGCCAGCGCATAGGAGATAAAGGGTATACGGGTCAAACCAAAGGCGTAATTGCTGAAATTAAAAGGAAATACCGGAACCAGGCGCACAAAGGCAACAAAGCGCCAACCTTCGTTTTCAACGCCGGTGATCATACGCTTCACGCTTCCGCCAGCTTTTTGCGCCACCCAGTCACCGGCCAGATATCGCGCGATCAGAAAGGCGATACTGGCCCCGATTGTGGCGCCCAGAAGGTTCAGGAACGTGCCCAGCGCCGGCCCGAACATCGCGCCGCCCGCCAGCGCAAATAGCGAGCCGGGGGCAAAGACAACAGTCCCGAGCGCATAAAGCCCCACATAGATCACCGGTGCCCAGAGGCCGAAGCCGGACAGCCACGCATCGAGCGCCTCGGGGTTCAGCCGGTCGCGGTTCAGGGTGACGAGGATGATGGCCACGGCCACCAGTGCCAGCAGTAGCAGGCGGGGGAGGAGCGCTTTATTCATCTTCTGCATCCTTCCGGTCCCGCGGGTCCGGCCCGCTGGCGGGGCCGCGAAACGGCTGGGTCAGCATTTTATCAAGCCATTGCTCTCGCACGCGGCGGAATTGTTCGAAGCCGATGGTCATATCGTCATGCCCCTTGGATGGCTGGGCGATATAGGTGCCCAGCAGGCGGTCCCACCATGGCAGATTGAAGCCGTAATTGCTGTCGGTTTCCTTCGGGTCGATCGAATGGTGCACCCGGTGCATATCAGGCGTGACCACAAACAGGCGCAGCACACGGTCCACCCCTTTGGGCAAGCGGATGTTGGAATGATTGAACATCGCCGTTGCATTCAGCAGTATCTCGAATATCAAAACAGCCACGGCGGGCGGGCCGAG
>JALSHK010000029.1 GCA_026982275.1 Paracoccaceae bacterium
CCATATCAGCCTCAACCCGCACGCGGCGCGCCTGGCCCTCATAGCCCGCGGTTTCATCCCGCCCGATGATCTCCAGCTCGGTTTTCAAGGCCGCAATCCGGCGCTGGCTGTCATCCACCTCGGCTGGCACCGCGTGCTGGCTGATCGCCACGCGCGCACAGGCGGTATCAATCAGGCTAACGGATTTATCCGGCAATTGCCGCGCCGGAATATAGCGCGCCGAAAGCTTCACCGCCGCCTCGATCCCCTCATCCAGCACCTGCACCTTGTGGTGCTTCTCCAGCATGCCGGTAATGCCGCGCATCATCAAAATCGCCTTTTGCTCGTCGGGTTCATCGACCACAACGGTCTGGAAGCGCCTTGTGAGCGCCGGATCTTTCTCGATATGCTTTTTATATTCCGCCCATGTGGTGGCCCCGATGGTGCGCAAAGTGCCGCGCGCCAAGGCAGGCTTCAGCAGGTTGGCCGCATCGCCCGTGCCAGCCGCACCACCAGCGCCCACCAGCGTGTGGGTTTCGTCAATAAACATAATGATCGGAATTTCCGAGCTTTGCACCTCCTCGATCACCTGCTTGAGCCGGTTTTCAAACTCGCCCTTCATCGAAGCCCCCGCTTGCAGCAAGCCCACATCCAGCTCCAGCAGCTTGGCCTCCTGAAGCGCTGGCGGCACATCGCCGCGCGCAATCCTGAGCGCAAAACCCTCGACCACGGCGGTTTTGCCAACGCCGGCTTCGCCTGTCAAAATCGGGTTATTCTGCCGCCGGCGCATCAGCACATCCACGATCTGGCGGATTTCCTCATCGCGCCCGACAATCGCGTCAATCTCGCCATTACGCGCCTTTTCCGTCAGGTCAGTGCAGTAAGCCTCCAGCGCCTCGCCCGCGCCCATTTGCGCCGGTGCCATCGCGTCAGACGCTTCGCCGGGGACAGCGCCGCCGCCCACGCCATCTTGCGGGGCCAAGCCATCTTCGGGCGAGCCTGCGCAAATATCATAAAAATCATCGGCCAGCTCGTCGGGCTTCACCTTGCGAAACTCGGTCGAAATGCTGCTCAAAGCCCCCATCAGGGTTTTGGTTTTCACCATGCCCAGAATCAGATGCCCGGTGCGGATTTGCGGTGATTTATGCATCAGGCTGGCATAGACCCATGCCCGCTCCACCGTGTCCTCCAGATGCTGGGAAAGGTCGGAAATGCTGCTTGCGCCGCGCGGCAGGGCATCCAGCGCATCGGTGAAATCCTTGGCTACGCGCCCCGCATCCAGATCAAAATGCTGGATGATCCGGTGGATATCGCTATCCTGACCCTGCAATATCTGGTGCAGCCAATGCACCAGCTCGACATAGGGATTGCCGCGCATTTTGCAAAATACCGTGGCCCCCTCTATGCCCTTGTATCCCAGCTTGTTGAGCTTCCCGAATAGGGCGACGCGGCTTATTTCACTCATGTTTACTCTCCCGTTTGTGCATCTGATGCTATGTATAACTGGTCCAGATCTTGATCGTCCGGTGGGGTGCCCAACCATGATGTCCAGCCAAGATATACCCCTTCTGGCGCGGATGGCGTGTCGTCTTCGTGACCTTTATCCATGCTAAGCGGCGGAAATGGTTCGGTTTCTTCGTTAAATTCTATCGTGGTTTTGGCGGGGGCGGGCAAAATCACGGTGGCACTCATATCCAGCGCCGGCTCTTGGGGCGGCCCGCTTGGCGCCCGCGCCAGCATGGCCGGCTCGGCCTCCCCCGCTTTTAACACAAGGTTCATATCCCACATCAAGGCATCGCCCATATAATTGCGCACCAGGGCTTTAAGCCGCTTCAGGCTATCGCCACCGGGCAACAAGCGCTTATAGTCCGCCAAGCCCACCGGCCCGACCCGAAACCGGAATTTGGCCTGCCGTGTCCAGACCTTGGATCCGATCGAACAGCTCTGGCCGAGCCTGGCGGGCTTATGGGGGTTGCCCAGCTCCCATGTGTCTTTCGGGTCCAGCTCCAGCCATGTGCCCACAAAGCTTTCCATGCTGGCAGGCGCGCCGAAAAACCCCGAGATCAGCGCCAAAAGCCCTTCTTCATTGCGGGTGCCATGGGCCAGCCGCCCCGCATAGCGTAGCTTGGCCAGATCGGGCATGGCATCCCGATCCGCAAATCCCGCGCCCTTCAGCCCGGCAAAAGCCGCCACCTTCTGGGCAAAATCATCCACATCCCCCGCGCGATCAAAATTCGCGGTTGGCTCGCCCGAAGCATAGGCGCGATAAAGCAAAGACAGCATCCGGTGATGAAAGATATCGCCAAAGGCCTTGAAGGTCGGGTCACGGTAGGAATGCTGGCGATTATAGGCATATTCCGTCAGATGCAGCGGCAGCGGGCCATTGGGGCCAAACAGGCCAAACATATATTGCGCCAGCTCGCCCGCCTCGCCGCTTTGCTCGTCTTGCGGCGCAAAACGCGCCACGGTGGAGCTGGCAAAAGCCATGCTCACGCGCTGTTTCAGGCGCACGGGGTCTTGCTTGGGGCGGCGCGAACGGCCCAAGCGCGGGCGATCCGCATAGCGGGCTTCGATCAGGCGAAGCGCCTGAAAGATATGGTATTTTTCGGGGTGATCCTTGAGCGCGTCAAACCGGCTCAGATCACCCGCCGCTTTCCGCTCATCGCTGGCCACCGGGCTATCTCTCCTCGATCCGGACTATGAATAACCGTCTCGGTGAAACTGTTTACCGAAACATATTTTGCAAAAAATTGCTGAAGCACCAAGCCCAGAACATAAACGCCGGTGCCCTCATAAAAACTTTCATCAAATTCCACATTCACCTCAAGCCCGCGCACGGCGGTGGAAAGCACCTCGTCGGCCATGCGCCGCACAATCGGCACCGTCCAGACCCGCGTGATCCCCTCCAGCTGTTTGGCGAGGGATTTATCCCCGAGCGGGCCATAAATACCGAGCAATTCGCGGATCGCCGCCGCCGGATTGCCGCGATCGGTTTCTGAAATCGACAGGTAATTCAGGCTGAGATGCGAGATCAGCCGCCAGGCGCTATCGCCCTCCACCGCAAGGCTGGCGCGCGGGCGGGTGATGGGGGTGAGGGCGGTAACCGCGCTTACCGGCCCGCCATCGGGCAGCTCGAAATCGGTCTCGTGTTTGCCGATGCTCAGCAGCATGGGCAGATCACGGTTGGTCACCATCGCCTTGATCGCCAGCTGCTCGATATCGCCGCCATAAGGCGCCTGCATCTGGTCCACCAGATTGATATGCAGATCCGCACCCAGATAAGAGGTGCGCGTGCCTTTCAGCCGCTGGCGCTCGGAGCGCTGGCGCATGCGGCGGCGCAGCGAATAATAGGCGGTATAATTCTCGCCCGCTGCCGTTAGATCATCGGCGGAATAAAACGGCTCGAAATTGATATCGTCCTTGCCCTCCGAAGAAATGCCGACGACAGATTCCACCGCATAAATTTCAAAATCCATCGGTGCGGTGCGGTCGGCCACGATCTGGTAATCCACATCGCGCCCCGATACATGCACCCGATCACAGCGCTTTTCAAAAAGATTGACCGCAGGGGTAGCAAAAAGCTCGAAAGACCCCGCCTCCACCACCGCGCCCAGGCTGGAGGAGGCCTGCTTGAGCAGAATATAGATATCGACCTCGTCTTGGCCTTTCACCTGCTTCAGGATCGGCTGTAGCCCGCCGATTTTGGTGAAGAAATAGCGATTTGGCAGGGCGTAATATTCTTGCAACAGCCGGTAGCCGTCAAAGCTCTGGCCCGGGAAGGGCAGCATGGCTTGCTCGGGGGCGTGACCCGTGGCCTCGATCGTGTTCCAGCGATTAACGTAGCTCCAGTCATCCCGCGGATCGGTGGAGCGGCCCGCCACCTGAAGGCCGTCATTGGCGATATGCTCAAACAGCTTCCATGGCTCCCAGCCAGCCCCCGTCATGAAGAGCGTCAGCTCGTCCAGCGACAAATCGGCCAAGCCCTGCTCGCCAATGCTTTTGAGGCGCAGCCGGATCGCGGCCTTGACCTCGCGGTTTTCCCCCACGCCCGCCGCCATCACCTCGCCGCGCCCGGCCAGATATTGCGCCTCGGAAATCTCGATCGGCCAGAGGGTTACATCATGCGCGGTGCGAAACTGGCAGGCGGTGGTATCACCCTCGCGCAGCGGGCTGCGAAGCGTGGAGCCGCGCTTGATGGTGAAGCCGTCTTCCATGCTGCCCTGCGCCGGATCGGGCCGGAGCTTGGCGATCAGCATGCTCGGGGTCGGGGCCAGATAATGCGGATAGATAATTTCCAGCAAATGCTGGGTCAAAACCGGATATTGCAGATCCAGCTCCAGCTGCACCCGCGCGGCCATAAAGGCAAAACCCTCCATCATCCGCTCGACATAAGGGTCCGAAATCTCGACCCCGTCCATGCCGAGCCGCCCGGCGATTTTGGGATAGGATTCCGCAAATTCCTCGCCCATTTCGCGCATATAGGCCAGCTCTTCTTCGTATTTTTTCAGGATGCGCGTGTCCATGGGCTATCCTTTCGCCACATGCATATCGCCCGAGGCCAGATCCAGCTCGGTGCGCATAAAAACCTCCACCGGCACCGGCTGCGCCCATAATTCGGCATGGATATTAAAGGTGATGCGCGATTTGCCCCCCTCGCCCACTGAAGCAAGCTGCACTTCCAGACTGCCCTTCACGATGCGCGGCTCATAGGCCTCGATCGCCACCTTGATCATGCGCTCCAGCTCATAGGGGCGGGCCTCGGCGGCCTTTTTACCGGCGATATCGGTAATGCCGTAATTCAGGGTGGAATTAAAGACGTGGGGATAGCGCGCCTTGTCTATTTCCTCCTCCTGGTTTACCGTGTTGAGCAGCCAGCCCAGATCGCGCAGCACAATCTCGCGCAATTGCCGGATATCGATAATCTGGTCGCGCGCGGTTTCCTTGACCTCGGACGGCTCGAAATCCGTTAGCCGGTCCAGCAAAGACGGCTGAAGCCGTTCCTTGTCGCCAAGCTCATTCATCCGCTACCTCTTCGCCGGTATCAAAATCGACCTCGCGCAGATCCATCAGGGCCAGATCGCCCGCATCCGTCGCCAATAGCCGCTGGCCCGCGCCAATAAACGTCTCGCTGCCGATATCTTCCCACTCTGTCACCTTGGCGAGCCTGATTGCATCGCTGCCCTTTGGCGCGCCGGGATAGCGGGTGGGAATAAAGCCCACCACCTCGCCGCCATTGGCCCAGGTGATCTCCACCGGCGTCCAGACACGATCTCGCAAATCACTCGGCTCCTCGAATTTCAGCTTTTGAATGGCGGCAAACGGCACCCAGTAATAATTGCCGTTCATCACCAGCTCCAGCACCGGCCCAAGGCGCATATCTGCGTCTGCAATCCATGCAAATGCCGTGCCGTCAGCGCTGCCGGATATTGCGGGAGCCTCCTCAAAAGCCTTGGCGCGCAGCTCGGCGGCCGCCGCATGATCGCCGCGCGCATTGGCACCCAGCGCTTCTACCAACATGGCGATCCAGTTTTCCGGTTCGCCAAAAATCATCGGAGCCTTTTCGCCGGCAAACACCTTTTCGCGCATCAATTCGCAAATGATCGCCTCGCGGTAGGCCTGCACCATGGGCAGGGCTTCTGCATCCATGCCGCCACATACCTTGAGCTGCTTGACCGCGCGCTCCCATTCACCAAGCACGGCAAAAAGCTGAAACAGAAATATCCGAAGCTTTACATCGGCAGGGTCTTTTCGCACCCGCTCCATCAGCGCTTGCAGCGTTTCATCCAGCGTTCCGGAATTCAGAATTTCTTCCGCAGATTTTTTCTCGACCGACATAGCGCGCCCCTCTCCAATCACAGCCATCCGCCCAAAGCCGCGGCCTTGGGCGAATGCATTTTTGATCCGGCAAAAAAGCCGCTAGATGGAATAGGCAGCCGTATTTTTTACGCGGCTCCACTCGGCTTTTTTCTTGGTAACCATTTTTCCGGTCGCATCTTGCGCGGTGTATTCGATCTTCATCGCGCCGTATTGCATGGTGATGCTTTCTTCGCAGACATCATCGCCATCCGAACCGGACCATTCGATATCCTGCACCATGACCAACTTGAAATGGAACTTCATGAAGGTCGCGCCGGAATCGGTTTCGGACCCGCCTGAGCGGCGCAGCTCTACTACCGCCTCGTCAAAATGGCGGCCCGTGACCAATTGCTGAAACAGACCGGGCGAGCCGAGATCGGTTTTTTTGGTGAAGCTGAACTCCTTGAACGTAGCCTTGCCGGCCCCGCCCCCGCCCGTTGCCGAGCCGATATTGATGTTGTTTTCCGCGCCAATGGTGAAGCTCAACAGC
>JALSHK010000030.1 GCA_026982275.1 Paracoccaceae bacterium
AAGGTAAAGATCGGCGACGCCATCGGGGCTGCCATCGGCACGGTCGCGGATCACAAAAGCATGGGTGGAGCCTGAGTCAAACCACACATCCAGAATGTCGGTCACCAGCTCCCAGCCCTCGCCAGCGTGTTCGCCAAGGAAGCGCTCTGCCGCACCCTCTTCAAACCACGCATCGGCGCCCTCGGCGCGGAAGGCGGCGGCGATGCGGGCATTCACCGCCTCGTCGCGCAGGATTTCCACCTCGCCCTGCTCGGACACTTTGATGAAGCACGAAAGCGGCACGCCCCATGCCCGCTGGCGGGACAGCACCCAGTCGGGCCGGTTTTCGATCATCGAATAGAGGCGGTTGCGGCCCGATTTCGGGGTCCACTTCACGTTGTCGATCTCGGTCAGGGCGCGGCTCCGGATGGTTTTGCCATGCTCGTCCATGCCGTCATTCAGCGCCTTGTCAATCGCCACAAACCATTGCGGGGTATTGCGGAAAATGATCGGGGCTTTGGAGCGCCACGAATGCGGATAGCTGTGTTTCACGCGCCCGCGCGCGATCAGGGCATTGGCCTCGACCAG
The DNA here is from genome assembly GCA_026982275.1 of Paracoccaceae bacterium. Lineage (GTDB taxonomy): Bacteria > Pseudomonadota > Alphaproteobacteria > Rhodobacterales > Rhodobacteraceae > UBA3077. The sequence goes on from JALSHK010000030.1 coordinate 568, forward strand.
CTTGGAAATCACCGACTGGTTGGCTTTGCCCTCCTTGCCCTTGCGGTTAAACACTTCAAGGCCAGCGAAGAACGGCACAAAGTCTTCAAAGGCGGAATTTTCGTTGACGTTGTGGGTCATCCGCTGGGTCCAGCCACGCTTCACGAAGCACTCATAGTCATCGGCCCCGTGGGAGGGCGCGGTGTGGACAAAACCGGTGCCGGCGTCATCGGTGACGTGGTCGCCGTCGATCATGGGGACGCCTTCGGGGTAGTCCCAGAAGGGGTCGAGATCAGCGAGGGGGTGTTTGCAGGTCATCGTTTCAAGCTCGTAGTCGGACACATCCGATACCAGTTTATATTCGGTAACTCGTGATTTTTCTAAAGCGTCAGCAGCTAGCTTTTTCGCGAAAATGAATAGGTCACCTTGCTTGGTCCAACTTTCTTCCTCAGTAGAAACCACTTCATACAACCCGTATTCGATACGAGGGTTATAGGCGACAGCCTTATTCGAAGGAATCGTCCACGGAGTGGTTGTCCAAATAATGACAGATGCCGATTTAAGCAATTCTTCGCGGGCTTTCCGCTCATTGGAAAGTTGTTGACGGTAATGACTTTGCTCTTCATCTGAAAGGCCTTCTGGGATGGAAAAAGCCTTTACTGATTTAACTGCAACCACCTCAAACTTCACCCAAATCGTATGGCTGGTCACATCGTGATACTCGATCTCGGCCTCGGCCAGCGCGGTTTTCTCCACCGGCGACCACATCACCGGCTTGGAGCCACGGTAAAGGCTGCCATTCATCACAAATTTCATGAACTCCTCGGCAATCACCGCCTCGCTCTCGAAATTCATCGTCAAGTAAGGGTCATCCCACTTGCCCTGCACGCCCAGCCGCTTGAACTCCTCGCGCTGGATATCCACCCAGCCCTGCGCAAACTTCCGGCACTCGCCGCGCAGCTCGTTGATCGGCACGTCGTCTTTGTTTTTGCCCCGCGCTCTGTATTGCTCCTCGATCTTCCATTCAATCGGCAAGCCGTGGCAATCCCAGCCCGGCACATAGCGGGCGTCAAAGCCCATCATCTGATGCGAGCGCACCACCATATCTTTCAGGATTTTGTTCAGCGCGTGGCCGATATGCAGGTGGCCATTGGCATAGGGGGGGCCGTCATGCAGGATATAGGGCTTGCGGCCTTCTTTGCGGCGCAGGGCCTCGTAAAGGTCCATATCGGCCCATTTTTGCAGCCATGCTGGCTCGCGCTTGGGCAGGCCGGCCCGCATCGGGAAGTCGGTTTTCGGCAGGTTCAGGGTGGGTTTATAATCGGGGGTCTCGGCGCACATGGGCTAGCTCCGTAAAGGTATAAAAACTGGACAAAGGGGCGGTGCGGCGAGGCCATACACCTTTTCCCGACGACTCTTGCTCAGAGCGTCGGGCGGCTAATTCGTATGATCAAAGCAATATCCATGGGGCGGGTTATAAGGCCACATGCGCGCCCCGTCCAGCGGCGATTTTGGGTAGCTTAGCCACTGTGGAATACATATTCCCGGCGGTCAAAATCAAGCGTCCATGCGCGGTGCTTCAAAAACCCGTAAGACAGCAAAGCCCCCACGCGCACCCCGCCCATGGATCCGGCGATGGGGCGCCATTTGGCATCCGAAGTTACCATTGCCGTGGCGTTGGCCTGTTCCAGCGTTCCCAGCCGCAGCATTCCCGGAAGCCGCCGCATGTGTTCTGTGTCGGTCGCCGCCCAGCCACTGCCCAGCGATTTTGGTACCAAAAGCGAAGGCTGCCCGAATTCTGCGCTTTCCATTATCAGCCCGTTATCAATGAAAAAACTCATCTCAACCCCATCCAGCGCCCCGCGCGCAATCATAAAATGGCTGCCCCATAGCACAAAAGGAACCTTGGCTTGCCGCCCCGAAAGCCTGGCAAAATGCGCCGCGTAATCTCCGCGCCGGGAAAGGATAAACCGCTGGTTGGGGGTGTCAATTGTTGTCAGAAATTGCTGGAGAACATTGGTGCCCATAATCGGCGAGCGGTCTATTTCCGTCAGGGCGCTTTTGTCCAGCATATCCAGAATGATCACCGGCACGTTGGTTAAGCGCGCCGTGCCGATTACCATTTCTTCAAGCACCCCCATGGATGCTGCGTCCATCTTCAGGTCCGCAAACATTTTTACATCGCCCTGCGCCTTTACCCCGAACCGCGCCGCCAGTGATGGTGACATTTGCAGATATGCGCCGCCGGTATCAAAACGGATTGTGGTATCTTGCCCGTTCAGTCGCCCGGAAATACCCGGAAATAAATCGGTGATCTCGCTTTTGACAAAAGGCAGCTCACAGGTGCTGGTGATGTCCACTGTCATTGGCTGGTTGGCCATGAATTGGGCGCGCAAATAATACGAGCGATAGGCGCGAATTTTGGCCAGTGGTGCAAACATCTCAAGCGCTTCAGTGGCGCGACCAAGGTGGAGCAGCGATTCAAAAACCGCTTCCAGCACCAATTCGGTGTTTTTTTCAATGGCGCTCAGCTTTGCGTATTCCCGCACTGCCAAATCATAATCGCCGGTGATATGGGCCAACAGCAGCAATAGCCGCGGGCCAGCGCGCTTATCCTCCCGCGCCAGCTCTGCCGCGCGCTCAAAATCACCACGCTGCCACGCCTGCCATGCGGGGCCTTTGAGCGGTGAGAACAATGCCGCAAAGGCTGCCAGCTTATTCAAGGCTCCGGTTCCCGGCGCAGGGTAACCGTTCGGGTTCGGATATCGGGAAGATCACCGGGATAAAGCGACAGATTAAGGTGATAAGGTATGGCATTCTCTTCTTCGTCGCTTTGAAATTCATCTATCAATCTGGTGATCTCGCTGCTGAATTCCTCAACCCTTTGCGGGGATATCTTTGCATAGGCCAGTTTGGCTATTGCGGGGCTGTCCGGCTCTTCGGGCAGGCGCGCCAATACGGCAGAAATATCAGATCGCAGCATGGTCAGCGCCGAATGCAGCAGGGATTTTGCCCCGACCTCGGGCGCAATATCAAAGCTGCTGGCGATGGCGGCGTAATATTTCTCCAGATTGCGGCCGGTATCGCGCTTTTCCACCAATTTGATCAGCCCGGCTTTTGCAAGCACACGCATGTGCCGGGTCAGGTTGGCAGGGTGGGTGCCGAGCTTTGCCGCAATTTGCGAAACAGTTGCCGGGCCAGCGCGCAACGCGGCAAGGATATCCATGCGGGTGCGGTGCAGGTAGCCGGATATTTGAGTGTCAGTGGTCAGGGTAAGATGGGTCATGCTGTTTTAATTAGCATTATCGCTAACGTGAGTCAATGCGCTTAGTTAAAAGAGAGGCGGAGAACAGGGAGCGCAATCATATTCTGTTTCAAATGCCGGCTTGTCGCGCTAAGCAGGAAGCATGGTTACATCTCTGAAAATCGGGATTGCCGGATGCGGCATAGGCGGACTGGCTCTCGGGGCTTTCATGCCCGGGCACGGCCATAACGTGCAGATATTTGACCCGTTTGACGTCCCCGCCCCTATTGGCTCGGGCTTGGTGGTTCAGCCGGTGGGCCTTCAGGTGCTGATTGCCCTTGGTGCCGCGCGGGCCGCTTTAAAAATGGGTGTGAAAATCACCCGTATGTATGGCGAGGAGGCGCAAAATGGCAAGGTTGCGCTTGATCCCGGTTACGGCGCGCGCAGGCCCTTTTCTGCATATCGCACCCGCGTTGCCACCGGCGATATCATTCGCCCCGTTCGCGGCATGGATCTGCCGCAATTCCAGCCAGCCCCCTGAAACGCCTACCCCCCGGCTGCTTCTTCCACCGCATGTCTGGTTTCGTTACCCTTCAATATCCGGTTCACCCATGCCATCAGCGCCGCCACCAGCCCCAGCACAAGGAAGGAAACCACCCGCAGCAGCCCGTCAAGCTCCGACATATCGACAAAATAAACCTTGGCCACCACCAGCGCCACCATCACCAGCGCCAGCTTGCGCAGCCCCGCCGATTGTCGCAAAAATGCCAGCGCAAACAGCGCGATCGCAAACAGGGTCATCGCCACGGTATAGCTGTAAAGCTCGGGCTTGGAGCTGCCATAGCCCGCCATCGCATCGCCTTGCCAGAAATGCCGGATTTCCAGCCCGACAAACAGCGCCAGAAATCCGGCCGAAAGCGCCCAAAAGGCCCCCCGCATCCAGCGCGGCAGATGCCCGAGCTTCCAGCCCATAAACCCGAGCAAGATTGCCGGCAAAAGATACGCGGCCCCGAGGCTGCCAAACACCGGCCAGCCCGTGGCGCGCATTTCGGATATCGACGCCGGATTGGCCACAACCGCCCCCACCAGCGCCACAGCGGCAAACAGCGCGTAAAGCCCCGCCAGCACCACCCGCAAATGCCAAAGCCGCCCGCCTGCCTTCAGCCGGTATAGCTGGTTTGCCGCCAGCATCAGCCAGACCGCACCGCCAAGAGAGAGCATTACATAGGCAATCTCGGCATTTTTATCCGCCTCCAGCCAGCGCGCCAGCAGCACATTGAAGAATATACCCCCCAGCGTCCAGATCGCGGATTCAAGCACCACAACCACCGAGGCCCGCCCGCCGCGCTTCAGCCTCCACGCCGCAGCGAGCAGCGCCAAGCTGCCCGCAAAAGCCAGTGCCATCTCCGCCAGCGGGGCCTCCAGCGCCCAGAATACTCCCGGCTCGACCACCAGCCTGAAGCTGACAGCCACCGCCCCGATCTGGACATACCATTCCAGCAACCGCAGCCTGAAGCGCTCCCCAAGCCACGCGGCCGCCAGCACCATCACGCCAAAGGCCAGCGTAAGCGCCACGCCGCCCAGTAGCACCACCGCCACAAAAGCCAGCATCGACATGGACGAAAGCGCAAACAACGCCGTGCGGGTGCGATCTTGGGCCGGATCAAGCCGGGCGAAACGCCCGGTCAGCGCGACCATGATTGCGGCAATCACCGCCAGATAGATCGCCCATGTGCCAGCCCCGAGCACATAGCCCGGCGCCCAGCGCAGCTCGATAATGATCGCCACCCAGGGCGCAAAGCCCGCCGCCAGCACCGCATCCGCCACCCTGAGGCCAGGCCGAAAGGCGCTGCGCCACGCAAAGGCAAGGCTGGCGGCCACCGCGCCAGCCAGCAATAATGCCACCACGGCTGAGGGCGCATCCAGCACATCGCGGCCCGCATCCCCGATCCATGCCCGCGCCACTGGGCGCGCTTCCATCGCCTCATATGCAATTACGCCCAAGGCCAGAACCGGCGGCGCAAAGGCAAGATCGCCCAGCGCAGGCGCGTCTTTCATCCAGAAAATCGCGGCCAGCAGCAAAACCGCCGCCACCATCAATACCAGCCAGAATAGCGACGCATCCTGCACATAGGCAAATCCGATATAGCCCGTCGATGCCAAAAACACCCCGCCAGCCACCCGGGTCGGAAAGGCGATCGCGGCAGATTTCATCCCGCCGGTAAATGGTTTGGAAAGCCGCGCCCCCTTATGGCGGGGTGTCAGCGCAAGCGGCGGAATGATGGCGGCCATCATCGCCACCAGAAACGCAAACAGCACCGCATAAAAGCCGGTATCGATCGCCATAAGCAGCAGCCAGGAAGCGCCGAAAGCGCCGATCAGCGCCAGCGCCGATAACCACGCCCAGCGCTTATAGGCATCAATGGCCAGCGCCACGCCCGCTATGAGCGCAAAATATATGTGCAACGGTCCCGCATTATCAGAGCCGCCCCCCACCAGAAACGGCGCGGCCAGCGCACCAAACACCCCGAGC
>JALSHK010000031.1 GCA_026982275.1 Paracoccaceae bacterium
CTTGTGTGACACCACCACGGAAACCGTGATTCAGGGCGCTTTGCCCGGCATCGAGACCGTAAAAACGCAGGTATTTACCGATAACGGTGACGGGCGCGATGATGTGGGTGATACCGTCACCTATACTATTCTTGTGACCAATACCGGCAATACGCCGCTGAGCGGGGTTACTGTGGTGGATACGCTTACAGACCAAAACGGTGCGCCGCTGCCGCTGACAACCGGCCCGACATTTGTAAGCGCATCGGCGGCCTCGCCCGAAGGCACGCTGGAAATCGGCGAGGTTGCAACCTATACCGCGACCTTTGTGCTGGATCTTCAGGCCGTGAATGCCGGCGGGGTGAGCAATACGGTTACGGCCGAGGGCTTGCCGGTCTTTGCGCAGGGGGTGCCGGGCACGCCTGCTCCGGTTTCGGATGTATCGGATGACGGCATTGATACCGACGGTAATATTGTGGACGACCCGACAGAACTGTTGCTGTCTGCATCGCCGGTGGCGAGCGGGTTGAGCATGGTGAAAACCACGCCGCAAGAGATCGTAATGCGCGGCAATGTGGTGCCCTACACGATCACCATTGAAAATACGGCAACCCATGTGGCCGGTCCCTATAACATTGTGGACACGCTACCGCCGGGCTTTATTTACGTGCCCAACTCTGCCACGATTGATGGCGGGGTGGCGATGGTTACCGTTGCGGGTGCGGTTGTTACATGGCCTAATGTGACCATACCGGCTGCAGGGCAAGTGGTGGTAACGCTGGATGCCCGCATCCTTACGGGCGCCAACCCCGGCGCACATATCAACCGTGTAAGCCTGCAAGACCCCGCAACGGGGGCCGCTGTTGTTGCCGATGCCACAGCCTTGGTGCGGATCATGCCGGAAGCTGTGTTTGACTGTGTTGATGTGATCGGAAAAGTGTTTGATGACATTAACGGCAACGGGTATCAGGACGCCGCAGGCACTGTGCCAAACAGTGCAGCCATTACCGATCAAAATTACTATGATAGCAAAGACGGCAAGCTGGTGAATATACCGCCTCAGGGCGATAATATTGGCGAAGGCGGTATCCCGGGTGTTCGGCTTGTCACAGTGGATGGCTTGGTGATTACCACCGACGAGTTTGGTCGCTACAGCGTGCCATGCGCGGCCTTGCCCGCAGATGGTGGTGATAACTTTATCATCAAGCTCGACCCGCGCTCGCTGCCGGCAGGCTACAGTATGACCACCGAAAACCCGCGGGTTACGCGGGTGACTCCGGGCATGATGTCGGAGGTGAATTTTGGCGCGACACTGGGCCATCTGGCACGGATTGATGTAAACGATGCGGCGTTTGCGGCTGATGGCAGCCCTGTGGCGGCGCTAGATGCCGGTATTCGTCAACTGGCGGCCAGTCTTGTGGATAATCCGGCTATGGTGGTGATTGCCTATCATATAGATATGAGTGCCGATGCTTCGGTTGTGGCTATGGCCCGCCAGCGCATGGATGGTCTCGAAGACCGGTTACGCCAGGTTTGGCGCAGGGTAGGCCAGGGGCCGATCAATATCCAAACGCTTGTTATGCGGGGGGATGAATAAAATGTGTAATTATTTTGAAGGTATCAAGAAAATGACCAAAGCGGCTCACACAGGCCTGTTGCACACCACCGCGCTGGTTGCGGCGCTGGGGGCAGGACAGGCTTTGGCCCAATCACCGAGTTTTGCACAAACTGGGTTTTCAATCTCGCTGGATGAGCAAACCCTCGCGGGCGCACCTGCGCTGTCGTTTAACACGCCGTATACTGCGGATGCACTGGCCTATGGCGTGAATGTAGATATCCGCTATGACGGGTTGGACACCCGCCGGATGCTCAATATTTCTACGGCTGATCTGCGCGGTGCTTATGGCGCGGGGCAGGTGGTGCCTTTGCGCAGCTCTGCCAACTATCCGGCCTTTATTGCCCGCAGTGAAGTGCGCATTATCGATACGGGCCTGCGGGGAAATCCTGTTGTGGCCACGCTGCCGGCCACGGCCAATGGTGTGGTCAATTGGACGATGCCTGCTGAAGGCTCTGGCAATTTCGCCTATGTTTTGCGAGTGTATGACGCCAGCGGGCGGTTTGATGAAACCACCCCTGTGCCGCTGAGCCGTGCCGATAGCGTATTTGATACCTTGCCTCAAACCGGTGCGATTGCCGCCGGTGAGGCTGAAGACAACACCGCGCGCCGCAATATTCCGGTGCGCGGGGGATTGATAACGGCCTCGGGCAGTGGCGCCACCCCCGGCGGAACCGTTGAGGTGATGGGCGAAACCGTGCCGGTAGATAGCGCTGGCCGCTTTGTGGTCAGCCGTATTTTGCCGGTCGGGGATCAGGTGGTGACGGTAAATGCCAATGGCCGGAATATTGTGCGTGATGTGCAAATTCCGGCGTCTGACTGGTTCAAGATCGGCATTGCCGATATAACGGCAGGCCTGAATTTTGGCGGTGCGGGCAACCTCGACGCGCAATATGTGAATGGCCGTGTCGCGTTTTATGTGAAGGGCCGCACGGCGAGCGGCTGGCGCATCACATCATCGCTCGATACCGGCAACGGCCCGATTTCGGGCCTGCTGTCCCGCCTGAATGACAAAGACCCCCGCCGTGTGCTCGACCGTTTGCGCCTGGATGGTGATATTTACCCGACTTACGGCGATGATAGCAGCTATTTTGACGACACCCCCACGGCGGGCGCAATTTATTTGCGGGCCGAAAACGAGAATTTCCGTATTACCTGGGGTAATTTTACTGCTGGCATGAACAGTGCCAGCCTGCTGCATAGCGCCCGTGATCTCTATGGGGCTGAACTTCGTTACCAATCCACGACCACCACAGAGCGCGGTGCGCCCCGTTTTTCGGCCACGGTCTATGCGGCTCAGCCCGATACCCTGGCGCAGCGCGATATTTTGCAAGGCACGGGTGGCTCGGTTTATTTCCTCACGCGGCAGGATATAACCGGCGGTTCTGTCAGGCTGGCGGTGCAGGTGGTGGACCCTGCCACGGGGCGGGTTATCTCCTCGACCAACCTGCAACCGGGTGCTGATTATTCCATTGACCATATCCAGGGTATGGTCTTGCTCGATACCCCGCTGGCCTCTACGGCGAGCAGTGCTGGCGTGGTGTCCGGCGGCGGGGATGAATATACCGTCAATCTGGTGGCGCTGTATGAATATACCCCTACCGGATTTAACGTAAATGACACAGCTTACGGGGCGCGGGGCGATATCTGGCTTTCGAACAATCTGCGCTTCGGGGCCACCTATATGAGCGAAAGAACCGCTGCGGGCACCCAGCAAATGGCAAGCGCCGATCTGCGTTACCAAATTGGAGAGGCCAGCTTTGCCGCGCTTGAGGTTGCGAAAAGTTCCGGCCCCGGCATGGGTTTTTCCACCTCCACCGATGGCGGGTTAACCATAATTTCAACGGCGGGCGTGGCCAGCACCGGTGCGACTGCACTACATTTTGAAAGCTATCTCGACCTGCGGGATCTGGGCGTGAACCGCGACGGGTTTGTGAATGTTTACTATGATAGCAAAGATGCGGGCTTCTCGACCATTTCGGAAACCATCACCACCGGGCAATCGCTTGTCGGGGTGGAAGCCGGGATCGCACTGGGCACGCGCCTGACTTTTGGCGCGGATGCCGAGTTTTTCCGGCAGGATAACGGCAATGAGAAGCTTGAAGGTGAAGTGCGTTTGGCCTTTGCCTTGTCGGATCAGCTCTCGCTGGAAGCAGGTGTGCAGTTGCTTGACCAGACCACGGTTGGCATTCCGTCTGAAACCGGCCAGCGCACCGATCTGGGCGTGCGGCTGAGCTATGCCCCGACCGAGGGCCGGAGCTTCTATCTGTTCGGGCAGGCCACACTCGATAATGTGGGCGGCTTGGCCAATAACAACCGCTATGGCGCAGGGTTTGATCTGGCGGTCAGCGAAAAGCTGGATGTTTCCGGCGAGATTTCCACTGGCAATGCGGGTCTTGGCGGGGCTTTGCGCCTTACTTACGCGGCGACGGATAAAAACGAGGTTTACCTCGGCTATACTCTCGATCCGACCCGCGGTGGGGCAGGGGGGGCGCTTTCCGATAACGGACGGGTTGTGCTGGGCGGCAAATACCAGCTTTCAGACAGCATTTCGACCTATACCGAATATGCCTATGACATGCCGGATGACCAGCGGTCGCTTTCGCAGATTTATGGCGTAACCTATACGCCGAGTGATGCTTTCACGTTGTCCTCTACCGTTGAGCTTGGTTCTGTAAGAGACGCGGCGAGCGGTGATTTTGACCGGCTCGCGCTCTCCCTCGGGGTGGCAAAAGACAATGGTGACGGCCAGGGCTGGCGTGCGCGGCTTGAGTATCGTGACGAGCAGGGTGCAGGCACGGCGCGGGATCGCACAACATGGGGCCTGACAGCGGGATATAACAACAGCGTGAATGATAATTGGCGCCTGCTGGCCAATGTGGATGCGCTTTTGTCTGAAAGTGCTGATGGCGCTTTCCGGGATGGCCGTTATATCAAGGCCTCGCTTGGCTATGCTTTCCGCCCTGTTGATAATGATAAATTCAACATGCTGCTGCGCTATACCTATCTGAATGACCAGCCCGGCGAGGATCAGGTGAGCGCTGATGGCACCGATAACGGCCCGTTGCAGATCAGCAATATCTTCTCGGTAAGCGCGGGCTATGATCTTTCTTCGCAATTCACGCTGGGGGGCAAGCTGGGCTATCGGAGCGCGCAAGTAGCACCACGGGGAACTACGGCTTTTACCTCTAATACGGCCGCTCTGGCTGCGGTGCGGCTTGATTGGCATATGGTGAGCAACTGGGACGCCATGGCTGAAATCCGGCTGCTGCACACGGTGGAAACCGGCACCAACGAAACCGGTGCCGTGGCGGCGATTTACCGCCAACTTGGCGAGAACCTCAAGATCGGGGCCGGTTTCGAGTGGGGGGCGGTCTCGGATAACATGACCAACCTGGATTATTCAGGGCAGGGGTTATTCCTCAATCTGGTTGCAAAATACTAAAACAGGCGGGGGCTTATGGCCCCCGTTTTTATATCAGCACCACCTGCGTGCCCACCTTGGTCAGACTGAAAAGCTCGGCGATATTGCGGTTATAAAGCCCGATGCAGCCGCTGGAGGAGCGCCGACCGATTTTGCGCTCGTCTTGCGTGCCGTGAATGCGAAAATACTGCCAGCTCAGGTAGAGCGCATGGGTGCCTAGCGGGTTTTCCGGGCCGGGGCCGACAACGCGCGGCAGGTCGGGGTTTCGCCGCAGCATGGAGGGGGTTGGCCGCCATGTGGGACCGATAACCTTGCGCACAATCGAAGTGCGACCGCGCCGTGTCATTTCTTCCGATAGCGGAATGCTTGAAGGGTAAAGTTTGTAAATAGCTTGATCTTCAGACCAGAAATGCAAGGCGCGGGACAGCGTATCGACCAGAATGGCACCGTTGCGCAGGGATGAAAAGTAAGGCTGCCAGCTTTGGGCGCTGAAGCTGGAAATATTGCGCACCCTGGCTGGTGCCGCGATCTGGGCGAATGCGGGGGTGCTTGCCAACAGGCTCGTACCCGTAGTTACCAAAAACCTTCGCCTTGTGGGGTTTTTGTTCATGATTACCTCTCGCAATCCTGCTATGAAACGGCAAGTATAGCGAGAAAAGAGGCCATGCCAAGGGTGTGGGAAAACAAAGCTATGACGCGGGAAACGAGGCGAATATGAAAACCGGATTGGCGATATGTTTTGTGTCTTTGCTTGGCCTTGCGGCTTGTGCCCCCCCTACGGGCGGCCCGCCCCCTTTTGATCGCTATGAGATAAGCCCCCAGCGGCGGGCCGAGATTCCGGCGCGCATGCTGGCGGCGGTCAATGCGCTGCGGCAGGAGGCGGGGGTTCGGCTTTTGACGCTTGATCCTGCGCTGTCCGGCTCGGCGGTTAGCCATGCGAAAGATATGGCCAGGCAAAACCGCCCCTGGCACTTTGGCAGCGACGGGTCTTCCCCCTTGCAACGGGTTGCCGCATCGGGGTTTACGGGGGCATTTCTTGGGGAAGCGATTTCGGAAACCTATGAAAGCGAGCTGGAAACCATAGCCGTTTGGGCCGCTGATCCAGGCACAAGCGCCGTGCTGCTCAATCCGGCCGCCACCAGCCTTGGTGCCGGTTTTTTTCAGGAGCGCACCGGAAAGCTCTGGTGGACACTCGTGATCGGCACAGCGGGTTAACGAAGCCTGCCCATGCAGGGAGTGAAATGGCAGCCCGGGGTTTATCCGATGTCGTTTCACAAAATTGATGACAGTATTTAGCTAATGC
>JALSHK010000032.1 GCA_026982275.1 Paracoccaceae bacterium
CTATACGCCCCAAGTGGCCTTAAAACCCACAGAATCATATCAACGCCGTGTTGCTCTTGGGTTGACGCTCATCAGGGGACTTCCGGCAAATCAGGAGAAGCGTCATGAAATTGCATGAATTGCGAGATAATGCCGGTGCTACCAAAAAACGCAAGCGCGTTGGTCGTGGGCCGGGTTCGGGCACCGGTAAAATGGGTGGTCGTGGTATTAAAGGCCAGAAATCCCGTTCGGGTGTAGCGATCAACGGCTACGAGGGTGGCCAGATGCCGCTTTACCAGCGCCTGCCAAAGCGCGGCTTTAATATGCGCAACCCCAGCAAATACGCGGTTGTTAACTTCCTTGTGCTGCAAAAATTCATTGATGCCGGCAAGATCGACGCTTCAAAGCCGATCACCGAAGACAGCATGGTCGAGTGCGGCCTTGTGCGCCGCAAGCTGCAAGGCGTGCGCCTGCTGGCCAAGGGTGAGCTGACGTCCAAGCTGGATATCACGGTAACCGGTGCCTCTAAAGGTGCGGTTGAAGCGGTGGAAAAAGCTGGCGGCAAGGTAACACTTGCGTAAATAGCGGCATTGCGGGCTTGCGAAGCCGTTGATTGCGGCTTACATCAGTATACAGATTAATTTGTGCCGCTCTCAGCCCTTTAATCGGCTTGGGGCGGCGCTTTCAGTCAAGGGGCCTGATATGGCATCTGCAGCAGAACAAATGGCAGCGAATATGAGCTGGGGCAGCTTGGGTAAAGCCAAGGAGCTTCGCCAGCGTATTTTCTTCGCGATCGGCCTTCTTATCGTTTATCGCGTCGGCACCTATATCCCCATTCCGGGGGTGGATCCGGTGCAGCTCGCTTCCTTCTTTGAAGACCAGCAGGGCGGGATCGGGGGCATATTGAATATGTTCACCGGTGGCGCGATCAGCCGGATGGCGATCTTTACCCTCGGGATCATGCCCTATATTTCAGCCTCGATCATTGTGCAGCTGCTGGCTTCAATGGTGCCGGCGCTGGAAGCTATGAAAAAAGACGGCGAGCAGGGCCGCAAGAAGATGAACCAATACACCCGCTATGGCACTGTTGCCTTGGCGCTGGTGCAGTCTTATGGCATTGCTGTAGGGCTGGAAGGGCAGGGATTGGCCACCGAGGCGGGCATGTTCTTCCGCGCCTCCACGGTGATTACGCTGGTGGGCGGCACCATGTTCCTGATGTGGCTGGGTGAGCAGATCACCGCGCGCGGCATTGGCAATGGTATCTCTCTGATCATCTTTGTGGGCATCGTGGCTGGCCTGCCGGGCGCAACGGCGCAGTTTTTCGCGGCTGGCCGCTCGGGCGCGATCTCCACGCCGCTTGTTCTGGGCGTGATGGTGATGGTGGTCGTGGTGCTGACATTGGTAGTATTCATCGAGCGAGCGCTGCGAAAGATCCATATCCAGTATCCCAAGCGGCAAGTGGGTATGAAAATGTATGGCGGTGAAAGCAGCCATCTGCCGGTGAAGCTGAACCCCGCCGGTGTTATTCCGGCGATCTTCGCCTCGTCGCTTTTGCTGCTGCCAACGACCGTTACTGCCTTTTCCGATCAGAACGCGACCGGAATTATGGCTACGATTGCCGCCTATATGGGCCGTGGACAGCCGCTTTATATGCTGATGACCGCCGCATTGGTGATCTTCTTTGCCTATTTCTACACCCATAACGTGGCGTTCAAGGTGGATGATGTGGCCGATAACCTCAAGAAGCAGGGCGGCTTTGTGCCGGGTATTCGCCCGGGGGCCAAAACTGCGAGCTATCTGGAATATGTCATGAACCGCTTGCTGGTGCTCGGCTCTCTGTATCTGGCAGCTGTGGTGCTTTTGCCCGAGTTTTTGATCGCGGAAACGAGTATTCCATTCTATTTTGGCGGCACTTCGGTTCTGATTGTGGTTTCTGTGACCATGGATACCATAAATCAGGTTCAGTCCCATATGCTGGCGCAGCAATATGAAAGCCTGATCGAGAAATCCAAGATGCGAGGCAAAAACCGTAGCAAGGCGCGTAGAGGTCGTAAATGAACATAATCCTGCTTGGGCCGCCCGGAGCGGGAAAAGGAACGCAAGCGCATAGGCTGGTTGCGGGACGCGGCATGGTGCAGCTCTCGACGGGGGATATGCTGCGGGCAGCACGAACTTCCGGCACAGAAATGGGCAAACAGGTGGCGGCAGTGATGGATGCCGGTCAGCTGGTGACCGATGAAATCGTGATCGGACTGATTGCCGAGCAGCTGGATAGTAACGCAGGAAACGGATTTATCTTTGACGGCTTCCCCCGCACATTGGCGCAGGCCGACGCATTGGGCGAGCTGCTGAAAAGCAAAGGGAGCCGCCTGGATGCCGTGGTCGAGATGCAGGTTGATGACGAGGCGCTGGTCGGGCGGATCACCGGCCGGTTTACCTGCGGTGAATGTGGTGAGGGCTATCACGACATTTTCAAAAAGCCGGCTGTTGAAAATGTTTGTGACAGTTGCGGTGCCACAGGCGCTTTCAAGCGCCGGCCCGATGATAACGAGGCGGCGCTGCGCACCCGCCTGATGGCCTATTACAAAGATACCTCGCCGCTGATCGGCTATTATTATGCCAAAGGCCAGCTCAAGCGTATCAATGGATTGGGCGAGATTGAGGAGGTTGCGGCGAGAATTTCCGACGCACTTGACGGTTGAACATTTGAGGGCTTGACGGGGGCATATCCTTGCCTATAATCCGCGCTCTCTCGATCGCTTGTGTCTGATTTTCGAATCGGCAATGCCGGGCTGAAAAAGAGTTAACCCACCACCAATACGGCGGTGGGTTTTGGTTGTGAAAAAAGGTTCCGGAGCTACGGATCCGCAAACAAATGAACGGAGAGCCAATTTGGCACGTATTGCAGGGGTTAATATCCCAACACACAAGCAGGTGCAGATCGCCCTGTCTTATATCCACGGTATTGGCCGGGATACCGCCGTAAAAATCTGTGAAGCCACCGATATTGAAGGCACGCGCCGTGTAAACGAGCTGTCGGATGCGGAAGTGCTGAAAGTGCGCGAATATATCGATGCGAATCTGATGGTAGAGGGCGATTTGCGCCGTGACACCCAGATGAACATCAAGCGCCTGATGGATCTTGGTTGCTACCGTGGCCTGCGCCATCGTCGCAAATTGCCTGTGCGCGGCCAGCGCACCCATACCAACGCACGCACACGCAAAGGCCCTGCCCGCGCGATTGCCGGCAAGAAGAAATAGGGGAGCAGGCAAATGGCACGAGATAAAAAAACCCTCAAGCGCAAAGCCCGGAAGAATATTTCTTCGGGTATTGCCCATATCAATTCCAGCTTCAACAATACCAAAATCCTGATCTCCGATGCCCAGGGCAACGCGATTTCATGGTCTTCGGCTGGCACAATGGGCTTCAAAGGCTCGCGTAAATCTACGCCTTATGCGGCGCAGATGGCGGCGGAAGATGCAGCGAAAAAAGCCCAAGAGCACGGGATGAAAACCCTTGAGGTTCTGGTGCAGGGTCCGGGTTCGGGCCGCGAAAGTGCGCTGCGCGCGCTGGCTGCTGTCGGCCTGATCGTAACCTCGATCCGCGACGTAACACCGATGGCGCATAATGGGTGCCGTCCGCCCAAGCGCCGCCGCGTTTAGAGCAGAATATTACGAGCTGTGCCTTGGCGGGCGCAGCTCCAAGAATTTCCCTCGGGCGTTTGCAGCACCGGATCCGCTGCAAACTAGTATGGAGGCCAAATATGATCCATAAAAACTGGCAAGAACTCATCCGCCCCTCGCAGCTTGATGTAACGCCGGGTGCTGACCCGCTGCGCATGGCTGTGGCTGTGGCCGAACCCCTGGAGCGCGGCTTTGGCCTGACGCTCGGCAACGCGCTGCGGCGGGTGCTGCTTGGCTCGCTGCAAGGTGCTGCGATTACCAGCGTGCAGATCGACAATGTATTGCATGAGTTCTCCAGCGTGGTTGGTGTGCGTGAAGACGTCACCGATATCGTGCTGAACCTCAAAGGCGTGGCGATCAACATGGAGGTCGAAGGCCCCAAGCGCGTGGCGATCAATGCCAAAGGCCCGGGCGTCGTTACCGCCGGTGACATCGTCGAGACCAACGGCATCGAGATCATGAATAAAGACCACGTGATCTGCCACCTCGACGAAGGCGCTTCGGTATTCATGGAGCTGACGGTAGAAACCGGCAAAGGCTATGTGCCGGCTGACAAAAACCGCCCCGAAGATGCGCCGATCGGCCTGATTTCGGTGGATGCGCTGTTCTCCCCGATCAAGAAAGTTTCGTATAAAGTCGAGCCAACCCGCGAGGGCCAGGTGCTGGATTATGACAAGCTGACCCTGAACGTAGAAACCGACGGCTCGGTCTCCCCTGAAGATGCGATTGCTTATGCGGCCCGCATTCTGAAGGACCAGCTTTCGATCTTTGTGAATTTCGACGAGCCGGAAGCAGCAACGCGCCAGGACGAAGAAGACGATCTCGAGTTCAATCCGCTTCTATTGAAGAAGGTTGACGAGCTTGAGCTTTCGGTTCGCTCTGCCAATTGCCTGAAAAACGACAATATCGTTTACATCGGCGATCTGATCCAGAAAACCGAAGCCGAAATGCTTCGCACGCCGAATTTTGGCCGCAAATCCTTGAACGAGATCAAAGAAGTGCTGACCACAATGGGCCTGCACCTCGGCATGGATATTGTGGATTGGCCGCCAGACAATATCGAAGATCTGGCGAAGAAATTCGAAGATCACTTCTAGAGTTTAAGGTGCGTGGGAAACCACGCACCCTGTAATGCCCGCAATAGCGGGGAATATATGGGCAATCCCGCCCCAAGGAGAGCAGGCCACCCGCATGGGCTGCCAGACAAAGTATAAACCTGTTGAAGGATTAAGAAAATGCGCCACGGAAACGGATACCGTAAGCTAAACCGCACTCACGAGCACCGCAAAGCGATGTTTGCCAATATGGCTTGCTCGCTGGTTGAGCACGAGCAAATCAAAACCACGCTGCCAAAAGCCAAAGAGATGAAACGCATCATCGACAAGCTGATTACGCTGGCGAAGAAGGGTGACTTGCATTCGCGTCGCAATGCACAAAGCAAAATGCGCCAAGAGGCGGCGGTGAAGAAATTGTTCGACATCCTCGGCCCGCGCTACAAAGACCGCACAGGCGGCTATGCCCGCGTTCTTAAAGCCGGCTTCCGCTATGGTGACATGGCCCCAATGGCCATTATCGAGCTGGTTGACCGCGACGTAGACGCCAAGGGTAAAGGCGACCGTGAGCGCGTTGCGCTGGAAGATGCTGCCGCCGAAGAATAGGGCCTGCCCTTGCTATAATTCCGAAAGCCCCGGCATTGCTCGGGGCTTTTTGCTTTTTCAGGAGACCCGCATGGGCGTGTTTGATCTTATCCTTATCCTGATCGCCGCTGGCTTTGCAGCCCTCTCGATGCTGCCCAAACTGCGGGAAAATATCTGGTGGAACGCTGCCGTCACCCCACTGGCCTCTATCATCGGCTCCGGATTCCTTGTTATCGCGCCTTTGCTGGCCGCCGTTGTCGGCTCATACGCGCTTGCCGCCATGCTCGGCATTGTGCTGCTGGCCTACGGTATTGGCCAGGCCATTCGTTATAATATCCAATATGCCGAGCCGCTGGAGGGCAGCGCCGAAGCCCCGCGCGGCCTTACCCTCTCCACCAGGCTTTCCGGTGCCTCTCTCAGTGTCGCTTATGTGATTTCGGTCGCGTTTTATATCCGCCTGCTGGCCTCTTTCGCCCTGTCTCTCACCCCCATAAACAATAGCTTTTACGAGGATCTCCTGGCCACTGCCATTTTGCTCACGATCGCCGCTATCGGCTATGTGCGGGGCCTTCGCGGGCTGGAGGTGGTGGAAACCATTTCGGTATCCATCAAGCTTTCCATCATCATTGCCCTGCTGGCGGGGCTGTTTTGGCATAATCTCGGCACGGGCAACTGGACAGCAAATCTTGTAGCGGATGACGTGGACCCATGGACCCGCCTGCGTATGCTTGGCGGCATGCTGCTGGTGGTGCAGGGCTTTGAAACCTCGCGCTATCTCGGCAAAACCTACCCCGCTGATATGCGCCGCAAAACCATGAATTACGCGCAAATCTCCAGCGCGCTGATCTATCTGGCCTTCGTGGCGCTGGTGGTGCCGGTGCTGGTGAACCTGCCCGGTGGCGGCACGCCCGACGAAACCGCGATTATCGAGATCACCGGCTTTGTGGCTCCGGTGCTGCCATATCTTTTGGTGCTGGCGGCGCTGATGAGCCAGCTTTCGGCGGGCATTG
>JALSHK010000033.1 GCA_026982275.1 Paracoccaceae bacterium
CGAGGCCGCCATGCGCCGCCTTGCTGTCCCCGCCGCTTTTGATACCGAGAGCTTTATTGATGGCGAAGCGGATATGCTGGGCATTGCCTTGAGCGAGGATTGCCCGGTGCTTGACACCCCCTTGCGCCAGCTTACCGAGCTGTTTTCAACCTTGAATGCGGTGGTGGTCGGGGTGCAGCGGCAGGGCAAGATGTTTGTTCCCGAGCCGGAGGACCAGCTTTTTTCCAAAGATCTGATCTATGTGATTACCGCAAATGTGGATCTGAACCGGACACTAGAAATTTTTGGCAAAACCCAGAAAAAGGGGGACCGCGTGATAGTGATTGGTGGCGGGAATGTCGGGCTGGGGGTGGCGCAACGCCTGGAGCAGGGCACCCACCGAACACGGGTGAAGCTGATCGAGCTGGAACGCAACATCGCCGAGACCGCTGCGGACTCCCTTGAGCGCACCATCGTTCTGCACGGGGACGGGCTGGATATGGAGCTGCTAGACGAGGCCAATATCGCCAAGGCCGATGCGCTGCTGGCCGTTACCGATGATGACAAGACCAACCTGCTTTCCTGTGCCCGCGCCAAGGCCATGGGCTGCTCGCTGGTGATTGCGCTGGTCAATGATCCCAGCCTTGTGAGCCTGATGGGACCTTTGGGGATAGATGCGTTTATCAACCCTCGCACCACCACCGTCAGCTCTATTTTGCGCCATATCCGGCATGGCCGCATCCGCTCGGTTTATTCCGTGGGGGATGCCGAGGCCGAGGTGATTGAAGCCCAGGTGATGGGCACCTCGAAAATTGCCGGCAAGACTATTCGAGAAATTGACTGGCCCGATGGCTCAAAGGTTGGCGCTGTCCAGAAAGAAGGCAAGCTGGTAGTGCCGCGCGGGGATACCAAGCTGGAAGAGGGCGATGCACTTGTGGTTTTTGCGCTGGCAGCGGATGTGCCCGATGTGGAAAAGCTGTTTCAGGTCTCGATGGATTTCTTCTGATTGATGAAACTGATTCGCCAATATCCGCTTTTTGTGCTGTTGATGATGATCGGCGCTGTGGCTATGCTTGTGCCTGCCGCCCATGCCGCGCGACAGGAAGACTGGCTGATCGCAAGGGTGTTTTTTCAATATAGCCTGCTGATTTCTGCTTTTTCCATATTGATTGGCACCGCGATGATGAGCCGGAAAATCCGCAATGTGCCGCGCGCGAATTTGATCACGCTGATATTGGCCTTTGCCTTGCTACCGGTATTTTTTGCTTTGCCCTTTGCAGAGGTTCTGCCAGCGCTCAGCTTTGAGCGCGCCTATTTCGAAATGCTTTCCAGCTTCACCACCACAGGGGCGACCCTGTTTGATGATCCGTTTCGGATATCTGAATCTCTGCATCTGTGGCGCGGGCTGGTGGGCTGGCTTGGCGGGCTTTTTATGCTGATTGCCGCAGTGGCTATCCTGGAGCCGCAAAACCTTGGCGGCTATGAAATGCGCGAAACCATGGTGGCGGCGGGGCAGGGGCGTTCGATCCATGTAGAAAACGAAGTGCGTTTGCTAAAGGCGCTCGGGGTGGTGGGGCCGGCCTATTTGCTGTTCACCGCGCTGCTTGCCTTGCTGCTGATTTTTAGTGGCGAGCGGGTATTTACCGCTACGATCCACGCCATGAGCACTTTGGCAACCAGCGCCATATCTCCGGTTTCGGGCATGGATGGCGCGCAGGCGGGATTGGCTGGCGAAATGCTGATCGCGCTGTTTCTGGTTCTGGCGGTATCCAGTAAACTGATGAATTTGAGCCGCTTTCCGCAGGTGGCGCTGCGCCTGCCCAAAGATCCGGAATTCCAGCTGATGCTGATTGTGGTGATCGGCGCGCCGCTATTTCTTTTTGCCCGGCACTGGCTGGCTGCGATCGAGGTTGATGCCGGGCAAAATATTATCGCCGGCCTCGGCGCGATGTGGGGCGCTGCATTTACTACGCTTTCGTTTCTGACCACTACCGGATTTGAAAGCGTGCAATGGGATGCTGCGCAAAACTGGTCAGGGCTAAAGGCACCGGGGATCATGCTGTTTGGCCTTGCTGTGATGGGCGGGGGGGTGGCCACCACTGCTGGCGGGGTCAAATTACTGCGGATATATTCGCTGTTTCGCCATGGTCAGCGCGAGATCGAGCGGCTGTCGCATCCGCATTCTATTGGCCGTTCCGGCACCTCGACCCGCAGATTCCGCCGCCAGGGCGCAGAGCTTGCATGGGTATTTCTGATGTTGTTTGTCATGTCGATCGGTGCGGTAGCGCTGGCACTTTCCTTTCTGGGCATCCATTTTGAAAGTGCCTTTGCCCTTGCCGTGGCCAGCCTGACCAATACAGGCCCGATATATATGGCGCTTGACGATCCGGCTGCCCATTATGCCAACCTTTCCGATGCGGCTATCGCCATCATTTCTGCGGCTATGGTATTGGGGCGGGTGGAAACTCTGGCGCTGATTGCCTTGTTGAACCCGGATTACTGGCGGCAGTAATTATATGATTTTGATAAATTTCCAGCTATTAGCACTGGAATTTTTACCGGTTAGCCCCCATTATAATTGTAATAACAACCATCGACCCTGAAAACCGGGGCATCAGAAAGAGACTAAACTATGGCTGCCGATAAGCAAAACCTGCAAGACGCGTTCCTCAATAACGTGCGCAAAGAAAAAAACCCTGTCACTGTTTTTCTTGTGAATGGCGTAAAGCTGCAAGGGGTTATTACATGGTTTGACAATTTCTGTGTCCTGTTGCGCAGGGATGGCGCTTCACAGCTGGTGTATAAGCATGCAATCTCCACCATTATGCCATCGCAGCCTGTGCATCTGTATGATTCAGAAGAAAGTGCTTAATTGACCGAAATACGCCGTGCCGCCGTATTCCATCCCAACCTGAAGGGCAGGGTGGGGAAGCGCCGCTTGCCCGAGAATGCATTGCTCGAAGCCGTTAGCCTTACAGAAGCACTGGATCTCGAGGTCTGCGCTGCATTGGTGGTGCCGGTTGCCAAGCCCAATGCCGGAGAGCTTTTTGGCTCGGGAAAAGTGGCGGAGCTTGCAGCCCTCATAGAGGCGGAGGCGGTGGAGCTGGTGATCATCGATGGCCCGCTTTCGCCAATACAGCAGCGGAATCTGGAGGAAAAATGGCAGGTCAAGGTGCTGGATAGGACCGGCCTTATTCTGGAGATTTTCGGCGCGCGCGCGGCTACCCGTGAAGGGGTTTTGCAGGTTGATCTGGCGCATTTGAACTACCAAAAATCGAGGCTTGTGCGCAGCTGGACCCACCTTGAGCGCCAGCGCGGGGCCATGGGCACCGTGGGCGGGCCGGGTGAAACCCAGATCGAAAGTGACCGTCGCGCGATTTCAGACGCCATTATCCGCATCCGGAACCAACTGGAAAAAGTGGTAAAAACCCGGGCGCTTCACCGCGCATCCCGCAAAAAAATCCCCTATCCTATTGTGGCGCTTGTGGGCTATACCAATGCAGGTAAATCATCTATTTTCAATAGATTAACCGGCGCTTCCGTGTTGGAAAAAGATATGCTTTTCGCCACGCTTGACCCCACAATGCGAGCCATAGAACTGCCCAATGGGCGCAAGGTTATCCTTTCGGATACCGTTGGATTCATCTCCAGCCTGCCCACACAGCTGGTAGCCGCCTTTCGTGCAACGCTGGAAGAAGTGCTGGATGCAGACCTCATCTTGCATGTCAGGGATATATCCCATGTGGATACCAAAGCGCAGGCCGAGGATGTTCGTGAAATTTTATCATCACTCGGGGTGAAGGACGAAAAAGCGTCATCTATGCTCGAAGTCTGGAACAAGGCCGATCTACTGCCTGATGCTGAGCGTGAAGCCATGAAAACCATCGCCGCTCGTGAGGATCAGATTTGCATGTTCTCTGCGATCACAGGTGAGGGCACCGAAGCCCTGTATAATAAAATCGAAGCCGGTGTGGCGCAATCGGTTATCGAAGAGAATATTCTCGTCGGTTATGCCAATGGGAAATCTAGGGCATGGTTGTTTTCCAATAATCTGGTTCTTGCCGAAAAACAACTTGATGAAGGCTATCAATTCAGCGTTCGCTGGACGGAGAAACAACGAAGCCAATTCGCACGTTTATAGCACTACACATTACGCATAATAGATATTATGTTACTATTTTGTAAATCATGCGTTCTCTATACCGGTTTCGGGAGCCATAGAAATTAATGCAAAAAAAAGCAATACTCATTGCAGGCCCCACAGCTTCGGGGAAATCCACTTTGGCACTGAAGCTGGCAAGCGCGCTGAACGGGGTAATCATAAATGCCGATGCGCTTCAGGTCTATTCCAACTGGCGGATACTAACGGCAAGACCGAGTGTTGAAGATCAGCTCCTTGCACAACATTTCCTCTATGGGCATATTCAGAAAACAGCTGGCTATTCGGTTGGTATCTGGCTGCGAGAGGTTTCTCAACTCATTGAAAATGAAAACATTATTCCAATTATTGTCGGTGGAACCGGGTTATATTTAAGTGCCTTGACCAATGGGCTATCCGAAATCCCTCCCGTTCCTGACAGCATCCGGCAGATGGGCAACGAGATACGTATCACCCAGGGCGGGCCGGCCTTTCTGCAACATCTGGAGCAGCAGGACCCGGAAACCTTGCGCCGGCTGGATAAAAGCAATCCCGCCAGATTGCAGCGCGCCTGGGAGGTGCTGGAGGCGACGGGGAAAGGCCTCGCCTATTGGCACGCGCGCCCTGCCCCTCCCATATTGCCCCTGGAAAGCACCATGCCGATTACCTTGAATTGGCACCCTGACGAGCTGAAAGCACGAATTGACACCAGATTTGATGCAATGATGGCAAGCGGCGCCATAACAGAATGCGAAACGGCTCTGCGAGAAGGCTTTGATCCGGACCTACCCTCGGGCCGGGCGATCGGCGCGCGGGAAATCATTTCGGCTCTGGAAGGAAAGATATCCATGCAAGAGGCTGTTGCCAAAGCAAAAATTCTTACCCGTCAATTTGCAAAGCGACAAAGAAGCTGGTTTCGATCAAAGATGAAAGACTGGCATGAAATCAAATTGCCGGATAATGAATCCATAAATGAACTCGTTCACTCCGCAAAACTACAATTTCGCTAACATTATGGATTCACAGGATGAATCACATTTAATTTATCACTTTTCTTACAAAACACTTGCAATCGCCGTGTAAATGTCCGATTCTTTATAAAAACGACAAGATCGAGGCAGAAAAATTGCGTAAACCAGTATCTGATCCCGAGACCCTCGGGAATCGAATAACCAGCCGTGCCATCTCGGGCAGCTCTGCATCGCGGCGCGAAAGTCGACGTATCGAGATGGTCAGCAGTCACCAGCTTGTCTGGATCACCAGAGGCGGCGGGCGGGCAATAATTGACAGCACCCGTCATGGTTTCAGCGCCAATACCGCGCTATTTATTCCCGCAGATACGCTTTTGCATCTGGACATAAACGCAGGCACGCATGGCTGGCGGGTATCAATTCCTGCAAATTTGCGCATCCCCCTGCCCTCTAAGCCCCTGCTCACGCCGGTTTTGAAGCCGCTCCATCAGCGCCAGCTCAGCGCGGCTTTTGCAGCGGTGCAAGAGGAATTCATCACCCGGCAACCCCTTCGCGGCACTGCACTGATATATTCGGCCGGGCTGCTGGCTGTGCTATTCAACCGGCTGGACAGTAGCAAAAACCGCAAAGAGCTTGAGAAAGACAGCGCAAAGCGCAGGTTGATGCGGCGCTTCGTGAACCGTCTGAACAACCGCTATGCTACAGATGATACCGTGCGCGATTATGCAGCCGACCTTGGCGTGACCTCTACCCACCTCACCCGCGTCTGCAAAGAGACCTCCGGCAAGCCTGCAACATTGTTTATCAGGGAAAAAACAATGGAAGAAGCCAAATTTCTGCTGCGGGAGACCGACGCGAAAATCGGGGTTATTGCCGCCGATCTTGGCTTCAGCTCACCGGCCTATTTCACCCGCGTCTTTTCTGAGACGGTCGGGCAGCCGCCCAAGGATTTTCGAAAAACCGGTCTAGCCCGAAAGAATTAGCCCTGTTTTCACGGTTTTCTTGACCTGCTGCCATAATTTTGCTTTGCTGTAGTAATAGTATTTTGTTCGGCATTGCGAGGCCATCCATGTTTTTTTCAAAATCCGTTTCCGCGCTCATCTTGTGTCTGGGCCTCGTTCCTGCCAGCCTGCAGGCGGAGATCTGGGATAACTGGGACTCCTATGATACCCTCTATAGCCGG
>JALSHK010000034.1 GCA_026982275.1 Paracoccaceae bacterium
GACCATATTCTGGCGCGCGGCGAGGTCGGCAAGGTTGGCGTGCCCATTTCCCACCTTGGCGATATGCGGCGGCTGTTTCGGGATATCCCGCTGGAGCAGATGAATACCTCGATGACGATCAACGCCACGGCGGCATGGCAGCTCGCGCTATATATCGCCGTGGCCGAGGAGCAGGGGGCCGAAGTGGCGGCGCTCAAAGGCACGGTGCAAAACGATATTATCAAGGAATATCTGTCTCGTGGCACCTATATCTTCCCCCCTGCCCCCAGCCTGAAGCTGATCGGCGATATTGCCGAATATTGCTATAGCCATCTGCCCAAATGGAACCCGATGAACGTGTGTTCTTATCACCTGCAAGAGGCGGGCGCGACCCCCGAGCAAGAGCTGGCCTTTGCCCTGACCACTGCCATTGCGGTGCTGGACCAAGTGCGCGGACAGGTGCCGGAGGAGGATTTTCCGGCCGTGGTCGCCCGCATTTCTTTCTTCGTAAATGCAGGCATAAGGTTTGTGACCGAGATGTGCAAAATGCGCGCCTTTGTGGACCTGTGGGACGAGATATGCGAGCAGCGTTATGGCGTGGCTGACCCGAAACAGCGGCGCTTTCGCTACGGGGTGCAGGTCAATTCCCTTGGCCTGACCGAGCAGCAGCCGGAGAATAACGTCTATCGCATCTTGATCGAAATGCTGGCCGTGACGCTTTCCAAAAAAGCCCGCGCACGGGCTGTGCAGCTTCCGGCGTGGAACGAGGCGCTAGGCCTGCCTCGCCCGTGGGACCAGCAATGGTCGCTGCGGATGCAGCAGATCATGGCCTATGAGACCGACCTGCTGGAATTTGACGACCTGTTTGATGGCAATCCGGCGGTGGAGCGCAAGGTGGAGGCGCTGAAGCAGCAAGCCCGCGCCGAGATTGCGCAAATTGACAAGATGGGCGGCGCGGTGGCGGCGATTGAATATATGAAAACCAGCCTCGTGCAGGCCAATGCCGCGCGGCTCGGGCGGATTGAATCCGGTGACACTCTGGTGGTGGGGGTGAACCGTTTTGAAGCCGGAGAAGCTAGCCCGCTGACGGGGGGCGACAAAGAGATCATGGTGGTGGATCCCAAGGTCGAGCAAGAGCAGATTGATGCGCTGAACGCATGGCGGGATGGCCGCGATGCGGCGCTGGTGGAAACCAGCCTCAAGGCGCTGCGGGCGGCGGCGAAAAGCGGAGACAATATAATGCCGCCCTCGATTGCTTGTGCCAAAGCGGGTGTTACCACCGGCGAATGGGGCGAGGCCATGCGGCAGGCGTTTGGCGAATACCGCGCGCCAACGGGCGTGAGTATGGCGATGGCGAATGACACTTCGGGGCTGGAAGATATTCAGGCCGAGCTGCGCGCCGTCTCGGCGGCGCTGAAAGCACCGCTGCGGTTTCTGGTTGGCAAACCCGGGCTTGATGGCCATTCCAACGGCGCCGAGCAGATCGCGGTGCGGGCGCGCGATTGTGGCATGAAGGTATTTTACGAGGGTATCCGCATGACCCCCGAAGCGCTGGTGGAAACCGCCGGAAAAGAGCGCGTGCATATCATGGGGCTTTCGATCCTGAGCGGCTCGCACCTGCCGCTGGTGGAGGAAACCATGGCGCGGATGAAAGCGGCGGGGCTGGATATTCCGGTGATCATAGGCGGGATTATTCCCGATGCGGATGCGGTGGCGCTGCGCGAATTGGGCATTGCGCGGGTCTATACGCCCAAGGATTTTGACCTAAACCAGATCATGCGCGATGTCATCTCCCTGACCCAAACCGCACTTTAGCACTGGAATTCCCCCTGCGCTTGCGCGACAATGTCGCGAATGCAAAAAGGGAAAACCATGACTGTTCATATCGGGGCCAAAGCTGGCGACATTGCCGAAACCGTATTGCTGCCCGGCGATCCTTATCGCGCTAGATGGGTGGCGGAGAATTTCCTTCAGGATGCGGTTCTGGTGAACGAAGTGCGCGGGATGCTGGGCTTTACCGGCAGCTATAAGGGCCATCGCGTAACGGTGCATGGCACCGGCATGGGCATGCCGTCGCTTTCGATTTATGTGAACGAGCTTATCCGTGATTTCGGGGTGAAAACCCTGATCCGTATCGGCTCGGCTGGCGCGATGCAGGAAAGCATCAAGCTGCGCGATGTGGTGCTGGCCATGAGCGCCACCACACTTTCCACCCCCTCGGAGGGCATGTTCAAAGAGCTGAATTTTGCGCCCACCGCTGATTATGGCCTGCTATCGGCGGCGCATAAGGCGGCGCAGGGCAAGGTGAACACCCATGTGGGCAGCATTTATTCCTCCAACACCTTTTATGACGAACGCCCCGATTTGAACGAGCAAATGATGCGCCACGGCATTATGGCGGTCGAAATGGAAGCCGCCGAGCTATATACTCTTGCCGCGCGCTATGGCTGCCGCGCGCTGGGGATCATGACGATCTCGGATCATCTGGTAACGGGAGATGCCCTGCCCTCGGAAGATCGGGAAAAGAGCTTTGGCGACATGGTGGAAATCGCGCTGGAAGCGGCATTTGCCTAAAGCGGCGCGTTGAGCCTCGCGCCCGGGGAGAGCTTTCATACGCGCCGCACTGAAGCCTTTGCGCCTGTTGCGGGGCGCGCTTTATCTATAATTACACCCTTTGCTCCGAGGCCATCATGACCCTGATCCTGTTCAACAAACCGTTTAACGTGCTGTCACAATTCACCGATAAGGGCACCGAAGGCGCCAAACGCCCAACGCTCTCTGCCTATATTGATGTGCCCAAGGTCTACCCCGCAGGCCGGCTGGATAAAGACAGCGAGGGCCTGCTTTTGCTGACGGATAATGGCCGCCTGCAAGCGCGGATCGCAGACCCGAAATACAAGATGGAAAAAACCTATGTCGTTCAGATAGAGGGTGACATATCAGGGGCGAGCCTTACGAAGCTGCGCGAAGGTCTAACCCTGAAAGACGGCCCGACCGGTCAGGCAGATGCCCGTGAAATTGACGAGCCAAAATGGCTATGGCCCCGCGCCCCGCCGGTGCGGTTTCGCAAAACCGTGTCGGATTGCTGGATTGAAATCACCATTCGAGAGGGCAGAAACCGCCAAGTCCGCCGGATGACCGCCGCCATCGGCCATCCCACCCTGCGCCTGATCCGCTGGCGGGTGGGCGAATGGACACTGGACGGGCTGCCTAGTGGCGAATGGCGCAGCGACTAGGCCGCGCGCCCCTTTCCCGAGCCGAAGGCGAGGCCACGGCGCCGCAGCCCATTTTGGAAGTTTACTTCAAAAATGCCGCCGCCAAGATGAAAATGCCGCTATTGGGCAAGGACAAGCCCGGATGCGGCAACAAGCCCCATAATATCTATGGATTACAATTTTCGAATGTATTATGCCTGAGCGTTAGACGGCTTTGCAAAAGGGCCGGTAATCTTTGGGGGAAGTATGACAAAGCATCATCAGCCTGCGCTGGAAACCTCGCCAGTCGTCAGTGACGAGATCCGCCGCACCACCTGCTATATGTGTGCGTGCCGCTGCGGAATCAATGTCCATATGAAGGACGGCAAGGTAAAATATATCGAAGGCAACAAGGATCACCCCGTCAATAAGGGGGTGCTGTGCGCCAAGGGTTCTGCCGGCATCATGCAGCACTATTCCCCTTCTCGCTTGCGCAATCCGATGAAGCGGGTGGGCGAGCGCGGCGAAGGCAAATTCGAGGATATCAGCTGGGAAGAAGCCTTCGAGATCGCCACCGGCCTGCTGGAGCCGATTCGCAAGAAAGACCCCGGGAAGCTGGCGTTTTTTACTGGCCGGGACCAATCCCAAAGCATGACCGGCTGGTGGGCGCAGAGCTTTGGCACCCTGAATTATGCCGCCCATGGCGGGTTTTGCTCGGTCAATATGGCCGCTGGCGGTATTTATACCATGGGCGGCGCGTTTTGGGAATTCGGCGCGCCCGACTGGGACCGCGCCAAGCTGTTCCTGATCTTTGGTGTGGCTGAAGATCACGATTCCAACCCCATCAAAATGGGCCTTGGCAAGCTCAAGGCCAATGGCGCCAAGATCATCGGCGTCAACCCGATCCGCTCGGGCTATAATGCAATTGCCGATGAATGGGTCGGCATCACACCGGGCACAGACGGGCTGTTTATCCTGTCGATCATTCACGAGCTGCTAAAGGCCGGCAAGGTCGATCTGGATTATCTGATCCGCTATACCAACATGCCGTTTCTGGTCAATCAGGTTGAAGGCAGCGCCGAATACGGGCTGATGGTGCGCGACGAAAACGATAACCAGCTGGTCTGGGATCGCGCCACCAATAAAGCCGTGCCTTATGAAACCAGGGGCGCCAAGCCTGCGATGAGCGGCATGGTCGAGGTAAACGGGGTGCAATGCCGCCCGGCTTTCGAGATCCTCGCCGAGAAATACCTGACCGACGAATACACCCCCGATGCCGTCGCCGGGCGCGTTGGCATTTCGGCAGATCGTATCCGCTCGATCGCCGCCGAGATCGCCCGGGTAGCATTTGAGGAGGAGATCACCCTTGATATTCCATGGACGGACTGGAAGGGCGAAAAGCACGAAAAAATGACAGGCCGTCCCGTGGCCATGCACGCCATGCGCGGCATTTCGGCTCATTCCAACGGCTTCCAGACCGCCCGCGCGCTGCATATCCTGCAGATACTGATCGGCTCGGTCGAGGTGCCCGGCGGGTTCCGTTTCAAGCCGCCCTATCCGAAATCCGTTGATGCCCACCCCAAGCCGCATCATAATGTAACCCCCGGGCAGCCGCTGGACGGCCCGCATCTTGGCTATCCGCGCGGCCCCGAGGATCTGTGCCTTGACGAAGACGGCAAGGCCAAGCGGATCGACAAGGCCTTCACATGGGAAAACCCGCTTTCGGCCCACGGCCTGATGCATATGGTGATCTCGAATGCCCATGCCGGTGATCCCTACAAGATCGACACCTTGTTTATGTATATGGCCAATATGTCGTGGAACAGCTCCATGAACACCTCCAAGGTGATGGATATGCTGCGCGACAAGGATGAAGACGGCAATTATGTCATCCCCAATATCATCTATTCCGATGCCTATTCCTCGGAAATGGTGGCCTTTGCCGACCTGATCCTGCCAGACACCACCTATCTGGAGCGCCATGATTGCATCAGCCTGCTGGATCGCCCGATCTGCGAGGCGGACGGGCTGGCTGACAGCATTCGCTGGCCGGTGGTGGAGCCGGATCGCGATGTGCGCGGCTTCCAGTCGGTGCTGATAGAGCTGGGCGCGCGGCTTGGCTTGCCCGGCATGGTCAATGAAGATGGTTCTGCCAAATTCAAGGATTACGCCGATTATATGATCAACCACGAGCGCCGCCCCGGCGTTGGCCCCTTGGCGGGCTGGCGCGGCAAGGATGGCGAGGGCAAAGGGCGAGGGGAGCCGAACCCCGGGCAGATTGATAAATATATCGAGAATGGCGGCTTCTGGATTGACCATATCAAGCCGGAAAACGCCTTTTACAAGCCATGGAACAAGGGCTATCAGGAATGGGCCGTGGAGCGCGGGATTTTTGATAAAGAAAGCCCTTATGTGTTTACGGTTTATCAGGAAACCCTGCAAAAATTCCGGCTTGCGGCCGAGGGCCACGGCGATATCCAGCCCCCCGAGCGCCTGCGCGCTCAGTTGAAAATGGCGATGGATCCCTTGCCGGTCTGGTATGAGCCTTTCGAGCAAGCCCTTGTGGATAACGACGAATACCCCGTTCATGCCCTCACCCAGCGCCCGATGGCGATGTATCATTCATGGGGCACGCAAAACGCATGGCTGCGCCAGATTCACGGCACCAACCCGATGTTTATCTCGGGCGAGCTTTGGGCCGAGCATGGCTTCAAGGAGGGCGATTGGGCGGTAATCACCTCGACCCATGGCAGCATCACCGTGCCTGCGGTGCGGATGGATGCGCTGAACGGCAAAACCATCTGGACATGGAACGCGATCGGCAAACGCAAGGGCGCTTGGGCGCTATCAGAGGATGCGCCGGAGACCAAAAAAGGCTTCCTGCTCAACCACTTGATCCACGAATTGCTGCCCGCGCGCGGCGATGGCCAGCGCTGGAACAACTCCGACCCCGTTACCGGCCAGGCCGCGTGGTTTGACCTGCGGGTCAATATCAAACGGGTCGATGCGCCGGCTGACCTGCAATCCACCCCTGCCTTTGCGCCGCAAACCTCGCCGGTCGGCCAAGGGCCAAAAGACATC
>JALSHK010000035.1 GCA_026982275.1 Paracoccaceae bacterium
GCTCACCAGCACGCAGGTTTATACCTCATTGGATGAAACGCGGCTGATGGAGGTATATAATCGCAGCCATCCGGCCGCCAAGCCCTAGCGCCAAAGGTGGGTATAGCTGGCAAAACGCCCCTGCAACCTAGCAAGCATCCGCAGTTTTAGCCGAGGCTTTGTCCCACCGCTTTTCAGCCGCCGGACCAGCAATTCCGGTGCGCATGGCTGGCCGGTTTCGGGATCCAGATATAGCGGGTAATCAATCAGCGTCGCATGCGCCAGCCCTTCGAGCGACGGCTTCGCGCTGCGGCGTGGGCAAGGGGGGGAAAGATCGCGGGTCAGGCCCCAGCCGGCATAAAACGGCATGCCAAGGCAGGTGACGGCCTTGCCGCGAAGCAGCGCCTCGAACCCCGTGAGCGAGGTTATCGTCCAGATCTCGCTCGCGCTATGGATCAGTGGCAGGATCGGGGCCTGCTCCGCGACCATATCGGCAAATTCTCCGGCATTTTCAATTTGTCCGGGTCGCAGGCCGGCTTCGACATCCGGATGGGGCTTATAGATGATATAGGCCTCGGGATTGGCCTTGCGGGCGGCCTGCAGCAGGCCTGAATTGGTGGTGATCTCGCCCGCGCCGAGGCGGATGGAGGCATCATCCTCCACCTGACCGGGCACCAGAATGACGCGGCGCTTGCCCATTGGCGGCATAATGACGGGCGCGAGGTCAAGATTGTATTTGCTGATTTCCTCTGTGTTTAGCGCCTCTATCAGGCGGCGGGCGCGAGCCAGCGCGGCTTCGGGCAGCGTGGGAGAGGCTTCGATAAGGCGTTCCAGACGGGAGGGGCGGACGGGGTCGTAATAGATGCCCAGATCATCCAGCACTACGGATTCCGCCGGGGTAAGGGCCGCGCCCAGCCCGTTGGAGCGCAGAAATCCGTCCTCCATCCGCCAGAGCGGCACGCCGTGATTGGCGCAGGCCGCCTTTAGCGCCGGGGTTTCCTTATTGGCCCAGA
Organism: Paracoccaceae bacterium; assembly: GCA_026982275.1. Taxonomy (GTDB): domain Bacteria; phylum Pseudomonadota; class Alphaproteobacteria; order Rhodobacterales; family Rhodobacteraceae; genus UBA3077. Next base: position 993 of record JALSHK010000035.1, read on the forward strand.
CCACTACGCGAGCGCCGCGCTTTTGCGCCAGCCTGGCGAGCTTTATCGGGGCCTCCTGAAAAGCGGGACGATTGAGAAAGCGGGAGATTTGCGCGCGCTTCCATCTGCGCATGCCTACGGCAACGCTCGGGGTCTGATTGGCCCAATGGTGCTTTGCCCGCGCCAAAAGCCCCTGTGCGGCTGTTTCAAAGCTGCACACACAGCCCGATGCCAGATCGACCCAGAGCGGATAGCGCAGCATCGCACCGGCAAATAGCTGCTCGACCGACAGGCGGCGCTGGCGGCGCGGGCAGGCTTGCTGATCCTCCGTCAAGCCCCAGCCGGCATAGAAAGGCTGGCCGAACACCACCGGACGATGGCCGGCCAAAATCGCCTCGAATCCCATTTGCGAGGTGACACAATATACGGCACAGGCCCCCTCGAGCAGCTCCCACGGGTTTATCTCCTCATCCATCAGGCGCATTTTCGCATCCAGATCGGCCACCTCGAAATGCCCCTGCTTGGCGCGCGGTCCAACGGCGGGGTGGGTGCGGATGATGATGGGCTTGTCCGGATGATCGGCGCGGGCCTTGGCCAGCATGGTGGCAAAGGTGTGATCCTGCGCGCCGCCGCAGGTGATCGAGGCATCGCCCCGGGTTTGGTCCACCACCAGCACATAGCCTTTTTCGGGCAGCACGGCGCAGCCCCGGGGCACCGGATTATATTTGGAAAGGCCGTAATGGCGCAAAAAGGCAATGCCCTCCCCGGCGCGGTCAAGCAGTTCGGGCTTGTCAAGCACATCAAAATTAAGGATGTTTTCCAGCTTTGATGGTTGGCTGGCGTCAAAATAAATGCCGATATCATCCAGCACCAGCCCCGCCGGCGCGGATTTTGGCCCCGGAAGCACCGAGCGCAAAAAGGCGTCCTCAATGCTTACCAGCGGCAGGCCCCGGCGCCGGGCGGCACGCATGCCGCGCATGGCCCGTGGTTTTCGCCCCCAAACCCCGACCGCCGTTGCGCGCAAGGCAAGCGGCCCCGGGCGCAGCTGCCAGCCCGAAATCCGGAGCATTTTGCGAATATAGGGAACCTGAAGGAAACCCAGCGTATAGACCGCCAGTTTTTGCAATTTAAGTTCCTCGGAGCTGATCGCGTCTAAAGGGCGCTCGCAATGGTTGCGACGCTATTCAGAGTATTCACCGTTCCGGCGACGGAATCAAGCACCCTTGACCAGGAAACAAATGGTGCTTCGGTGACATAGATCGTATCGCGATCGCGAATTTGGAAGCTCTGCGCTACGAATATGCTTTCTTCGGCGGTGAGATCGATCACATAGGCTACGCGTTGCGGGGTGGTAAATTCAGCGGTATTCAGCACAGCATTTGCTATTTCGGGCGGCTCGATCCGGAAAATGAAAATGCCTTTTGGATCGGCAATGCGGCCATCCAGCCCGCCAATCAGGGAAAGCGCATCCACCACACTGGGATCACGGCTGGCGAAATCGATCCGTTTTTGCCCGGATGTGGCGCCCAGAACGGTGAAATATCGTTCGTCTTTTTGCACGATGATCCGGTCATTGGCGCGCAGGGTGATATCGTTTTCCGGATTGGCATAAAGATCGCGCAGCCAGACCGAACCACTTTCATGGCCGCGCTGAACGGTGATTTTGGTGCCGGCCGGATCCAGCGAGACCCCGCCCGCAAGCGCCAGCATGGCCGTTAGCCGTTGGGAGGCCGCCTGAATCAGATATACCCCTTGCTTGTTTACTCCGCCCACCACATTCACCGCGGCGCCGTTTCCGGCCTTGCGGCGCACCTCGATTTGCGGATCGGGGGTTTGGCGTTCGAGTAGCTGGGTGATCTTGAGGCGCAGCTCTTCGGGTGTGCGGCCGGAGGCGCGGACAACACCGGCATAAGGCACAAAAATATTGCCAAGCTCGTCTACGGAAATATCGGGCAGGGTGGTGGAGCTGGCACCGGGCGCGGTAAGCAGGCCGTTTTCTACATTTTCCCATATGGTTATGGTCAGCAGGTCGCCCGGACGAATCCGCTCGACCGAGGCCAGGCCGGCATTGAGAAAACTGCGTGAAAAGCCAAGCGGATTGTTGATCCTGGCGGCGCGGGCGATCCTGTCATCCACCAATACTATATTGGTGCTGCCGCCATTCTCTACGGATCCGGCCAGTATTTCTTCTTGCGAGGGACCGCTGCGAGGCAGCCCGCAAGCCCCGAGGGCCAAAACCATCGAAAGCAAGATCGGGAAGCGCAGCGATTTCGAGATCAGGGCTTTGGTATTCATGTCTTGTCCGAATGATTTTGCTGGCGGTCTTTAGTGTCTTTCTTTTTCTTAACCACAACATAGCGTGGCGACGATAAAAAACCAGCCCTAAGATTATGGCTCGGCAATTTTGAGGGCCGGTGGAGGATTTTGCGCTGTTTTTTTCTTGGCCAGCCGCTCATAGGGGCCGGATTCCGCCAGCATCAGATCGACCACGCGGCGGGTGAGGGCGGCGCGGCCTTTGGCGGTGTAATATCCACCGGCGATTTGCGAGCTTTGCAGCAGAAAGCGGCGATAATCAAGATAGGCGGCGCGGTCTGGCGCGGTGGGTTTATCAAAGAATTTGGCCAATGGCTGCCTTGAAACAAGCCCGTCTTTTTTGAACACAGAATCGCCGATCGCCCGCACCGGCAAGCCCCGCCACAACGCCTGCTGGGCGGCGGTGGAATTAATCGTAATCGCCCCGCTGGCGCTATCGAGCAAGGTGCCAAGCTTGCCGCCGGTGATATAATCCACACGGTCCTGCACGCCGCAGCGCGCGGCGCTGGCCTGGATATGCGCGCCCAGCCTGTCCCGGCCATCATCCAGCGGGTGGGTTTTGAATACCAGCCGGTAATGGGGCTTCGCCCCGCGCGAGAATTCCTTGATGCAGAGATCGACAAATTGCTTGTTGGTGTGAAAGGCGGAATGGGCGATGATCGAGCTGTCATGCCCGAGCTGCAGCAGCCCGAGAAAATACGGATCGCCACGTTTGAGCAGGCGGCGGGTATGGTGGCGGCGCAGCAGAGAGCGGATCGGCATGGTGGCCAGCGCCCGCGCGCCGTTGAAAAACTCGTGCGAGATCGAATTCTCCCGATGCGGGCGATATCGGGCATAGGTTCTGGATGGGAAAAGCAGATTCAGATGATAAAGCGCCCCATACCAGATATGGTGCCAAAGCGGCCCCCATTGGGCCGGGACCTCGAAAAGATCGGCGGATTTATCATCAATCAGCGCCCGCATATCCTCGATCGATAGCTGCATCAGGGTAGAATTTCCGTTGGAGCCGTTGCGTTCATAGGTAGCCCAGAAGGGCCGCAAATAGCCTTCTTCAAAGCTGTGCAGCTTCAACCCGTGCTTTTGCGCGGCTTTGACGGCAGCCGCATGCAGGGGGCGGGAATCACCATAAAGCACGATATCGGTGATCTTGCGCCGGTCGATTTCGGCTTCCAGATGCCCGGCCCAGTCGCTCTCGCTTCCTTCATAGGCTACATAGGGCAGGCGGCGAGGCCAGAAAAAACGGTCGCCGCGATTGAAGCCGATTTTCAACACGCCGTATCCGGCTGCCTTCAGGCTGTGCCCGAGCTTGCCAAAGAACGGACCATGGGGCCCTTGCAGGAACAAAAAATTTACTTGGCTTTCGGGCACGTTCGGTCTCTTTTTTCCTTATTTCTCCATTCTCTTATATAATTCATCAGCCGCGAACAACCAATACCGGACCCGCGCCTTGCCCAAAGGCTTCGGGCTTGCTACCAGAGATCAGGCAAATCTCTGGCCGGTTATGGGCGCAAAGGCTGAAAGGATACCGATGTTTACAGGAATTATTACCGATATTGGCGAAGTTTTGCACAGTGAAATGCGGGGCGATCTGCATGCGCGGGTCGGCACCGGCTATGATATGTCCGGGGTGGATATCGGTGCCTCTATCGCCTGTGACGGCATTTGCCTGACCGTGGTTGAAAAAGGCGAGGGCTGGTTCGAGGTGGATATCTCGGCGGAGAGCATCGCCAAAACCAACATCATGGCGGGCAATATTGCCTGGCCTGTGGGCCGAAAGCTGAATCTCGAGCGGGCTTTGCGGCTGGGAGACGAGCTGGGCGGGCATATCGTATCGGGGCATGTGGACGGGGTGGCGAGGGTGGTTTCTGCGCTCGACGAAGGAGACAGCACGCGGTTTGTGTTTGAGGCCCCTGAAGCGCTGGCGCGGTTTATTGCGCCCAAGGGATCGGTAGCGCTGAATGGCACTTCGTTGACGGTAAATGATGTGGAGGGCTGCCAATTCGGCGTGAATATCATTCCGCATACCAAGGCCCATACCACATGGCAGGGGGTGCGGCCCGGAGATATGATCAATCTGGAAATCGACACGCTGGCGCGCTATGTGGCGCGGCTGAAGGATTTCGAGGCATGAGTATGATCGGCCATAACAAAGGCCCGAGCCTGGAAGGCGGCGCGAGCTGGCGCAAGCATTGCTGGCAAAAGGCTAGGCGAAAGCTGGTGCCGGTTTTGCCGATTGAAATCCTGCGTCGGCGGGTTTCGCGGGCGGCCGAGCTGGGGCTGGATTATAAATCATACGCCTCTATCCGTGCGGCCAGCGGCCATGATGTGATTGCGTTTCTGTTTTCAAGCAATGCGCTGCGGGTATTTGCCAGCTCGGGCCGCATGCCCGAGGACCGGCTTTCCAAGCTGACCGCTGTTGGTGGGGCCAGCCAGCTCGCTGCCGCTTTGCCTCCGCTTACCCCGGAGCGCTTGCTGCAAACCCTGCCCAGGGACGATATGCCACTATTTGCCAGCAGCTTTGCCGCTCCGGATTTCCGCCATAGCTGGGGCGAGACCCGCGCGATCCTGCTGCAGGAGATTTACGGCCAGAGCTTGCCGCGAGACGGGGTGGTGGTGATCGGAGACACCCATCAGGAACGCGGCTGGAGCGAGGCGGCACGATTGGCAGGTTATGTGAGTGCGGATCGGTTTTTCGGGGTGAATTGAGCTGCGCGAAAGAGGGGCATCGCCCCTGCCGAGGCGAAGCCGAGGCCACGGCGCCGCAGCCCGCTTTTGAAGTTCACTTCAAAAGCGCCGCCATTTGGCGGCATGGTGCAGAAATAAAGGGTATTCCCAGCTTCAAACGGTGCTCTCCCGCCCGTCAGCCGCCTTGTTACTGGCGCAACAAGGAGCCTCCCGTTGGGCTTGGCCTCGGCTTCGCCATCGGCGGGGGATTTCATCCCCCCGCGCCAAGGCGCTC
>JALSHK010000036.1 GCA_026982275.1 Paracoccaceae bacterium
ATGTTGTGTTCGGCCACCCATTCGCGCCATGCCGCCTCGATCCGCGCCGCGCGTGGAAGCTCTTGCGCCCAGGCGGGCGGCCAGGATAGCGCCAGCGAGATTATCAATACCCATGCTTTTAGCATCTGCCATCTCCATTATCCGGCTACTGCTGCCAAAAACATAATTACAAATCCGCCCGAATATCCCAAGCCAAAACGCAGCTTGCAATCCCCCTCAAAGCGCTTAGACTCTATAGCAGTTACAGCTTTCCAACGAGGCCTCCATGCTTTCCATCGGCGAACTTTCGCGCAGAACCGGCGTTAAAATCCCCACCATCCGCTATTATGAGCAGATGGGGCTGATCAGCCCGCCCGAGCGCAGCGCAGGCAACCAGCGCCGCTATTCCAGTGCCGAGCAGGACCGGCTGAGCTTTATCAAACACGCTCGCGATCTGGGGCTGAAAATCGAGGATATCCGCGAGCTTTTGGCGCTAGCCGCCAGCCCCGACCAGCCCTGTGCCGGGGCCAACCGGATCGCCGCCAATCACTTGACCTCGATTCGCGAGCGCATCCGCCAGCTCAAGCGGCTGGAGGCCGAGCTGGCGCGCATGGCTATCGGCTGTCAGGGGGCTAAAATCAAGGATTGTTACGTGATCGAAAGCCTCGCAAACCACGAGCTTTGCAGCCATGGCCATCGCTAGGGCTATTTCGGCCTGACCCCCATCCGCCCGGCCAGATCCATCACAAATTGCCACGCCACGCGGCCCGAGCGGCCGCCGCGCGTTTGCTGCCACTCGATCGCCTCGGCCTTTAGCTGTTCGGCTTCGATCCTCAGCTCCAGCATGGTGCAATAGCCCGAGACCATTTCCAGATATTGCTCCTGCGTGCAGGGATGAAAGCCCAGCCACAGCCCGAAACGATCCGATAGCGACACTTTTTCCTCCACCGCCTCGGAAGGATTAATGCCGTTTTGCCGCTCGTTATCCATCATATCGCGAGGCATCAGATGCCGGCGGTTCGAGGTGGCATAAAAGATCACATTTTCGGGCCGCCCCTCGATCCCGCCATCCAGAATGGCCTTGAGGGATTTATAGTGGCTATCGTCATGATCAAAGGAAAGATCGTCGCAAAATAGCAAAAACCGCTCGGATCTGCCGCGCAGGTGGTTCATCAGGCGGCCAATACTGGGGATATCCTCGCGCTGGATTTCCACCAGTTTCAACCCGCCCAGTTTGGCATGCACCGCCTTTACCAGCGAGCTTTTACCCATCCCGCGCGCGCCCCAAAGCAGCGCATTATTGGCCGGAAGCCCCCGGGCAAATCGCGAGGTATTGGCCAAGAGCGTATCCCGGCTGCGGGAAATTCCGACCAGCCGCTCCAGCGGCACCCCGCTGACCCGATGCACAGGCCGCAGGGCATCCGGCGCGGTCTCCCAGATAAAGGCTTCGGCGGCGCTGAAATCGGAGCGCTGCAGTGGTGCGGGGCTGATCCGCTCCAGCGCTTCAGCAATCCGCCTTAGCGCCTTTTTACTCATGTCGGCTTGTTCTCGTCGTCAAAAGCGTCGGCCTCGAAATCATCATCCTCGTCCTCGACAATCTCGATAACCGGTGCAGGCGGCACGGGCTTTTTCGTGGCCGGCTCTTTTGCAACCGGCTTTTCGGGCGCGGCCTCTGGCGTATCCTGCGCCTCGTCTTCATCTTCATCGTCGTAATAGCCATCGGCCCGCAGCTTGGCCTCGCGCTGTTTGTCAACCATTTTCACCAGCATGATAGAAAGCTCATAGAGACCATAAATCACCGAAAACATGATGATCTGGGTGATAACATCGGGCGGCGTGATGACGGCGGCCAGACCAAGAATGCTGACCACCGCGTATTTACGCGTTGTGGTCAGGGCTTTTGCCGTTACCAGCCCGCCTTTGGCCAGCAGGGTCATCAGCACCGGAAGCTGGAAGGTCAGGCCAAAAGCCATCACGAATTTCATGGTCAGGCCGAGATATTCATCGATCGTGCCCAGAAAGGTGATGCCGACCGAGGCCGGACCATCCACCAGCTCCTCACCGGGCGTTCCCAAATTCTGATAGCCAAGGAAAAAATCAAACGCCAGCGGCAGAACCACATAAAAGGCAAAAGAGGCCCCGATCAAAAACAGCACCGGAGAGGCGAGCAGGAACGGCAAAAACGCATTCTTTTCCTTGGCATAAAGCCCGGGCGCCACAAATTTCCACAGCTGCCATCCGATCACGGGGAAGGCCAGAATAAAGCCGCCAAACATCGAAATACGCAACGCGGTGGTAAAGCCTTTTTGCAAGCCGGTATAGATAAGTCCGCATTCACCGGTAGCATCGATCAGCTGGGCACAGATCGGGCTGGCGAGAAAATCAAAAATGGTTTGGGAGAAACCGTAGCTGACCATCATGCCGACCACAAAGGCCAAAACCGAACGGATCAATCTGGTTCGCAGCTCTGCCAAATGCTCGATCAGCGGCGCGGCACTGCTTTCCACTTCACTTTCGCTCATCTTTTATGCTTCTTTCTTGGCGGGCTTTTTGGCCGCTGCTTTAGGTGCAGTCTTTTTTGCGTGTGCTTTGGCCGCAGGCTTCTTGGCTGGTGCCTTAGCCGCAGGCTTCTTCGCTGGTGCTTTGGCTGCAGGCTTCTTGGCCGGTGCTTTGGCTGCAGGCTTCTTGGCCGGTGCCTTAGCCGCAGGCTTCTTCGCTGGTGCTTTGGCTGCAGGCTTCTTGGCCGCCGGGATTGCCTCGGCCCGCGCGCCGGGGTCTTCATCGGCTTCGGCCTCGATCTTGGCCAATCGCGCGGCTTTGGCGTCATCGTCCAGCAGGGTATTGTTGCTGATGGCGTCTTTGGTCATGGTTTTCAGGTCTTTATTGAAGTCCAGCGGGTTAAAGCTGGTGGCTTTTTTCACCCCGCTCACCGCGCTTTTCATACCATCCATGGCTTCGTTCACGCCAGCATCCTTGGCGGCATCATCCATCGATCGCTGGAATTCCCGCGCCATGCCTTTCATCTTGCCCACAGCCTTGCCAACACCGCGCAGCAGCCCGGGCAGGTCTTTCGGTCCGACGACGATCAGCGCCACCATTCCGATCACAAGTATTTCCATCATGCCCAGATCAAACATTCTGGCGCATCCCCGCTTTTCTAGGTGTGGCGGAGCCTAGGCTTCGTCTTTTTTCTCGACCGGTGTCACATCCACGGCCTCGTCGGCTGCTGCGGCTTCAAGCTCGGCCTTGCCGTCAGACACGCCTTTTTTGAAGCTCGAAATACCTTTGCCGACTTCGCCCATAAGCGACGAAACCTTGCCCCGCCCGAAAAGCACCAGCACAACAACCGCGATCAAGATCAAGCCCATAGGGCCAATATTATTAAACATCCTGTTTCTCCCAAATTCGAGATGTATCAGCCCTTACTTATGCCTTTCCCACCCAAGGTTCAAACCCTAACATCTCAATCGGCGGATTTTTTCTCCATATAGGGTGATTTACCCGAACTTTGGGTCTCGCAAGGAAACACAAAACAGCGGTCGCGGCGCAGGCTGAGCCATAGCGGGGTTTTGGGCTTTGGCAAAAACACCCCGGGAATGGTGGCGCTTAGAATCGACTTGTCATAATCCATTTCCAACTCCACCAGACTTTCATTGCCCATAAAGCGTGCGCGCTTCACCAGCCCGCGCGCCGGCACCCCGTCTTGCGGTGTAGGCAGCGGGCCTGTGCCGTGGCGGTCAAAGTCGATCTTCAGGTGCTGGGGCCGCACGATGATCTCCACATCCGCGCCATCTACCAGATTGGGCGTGAAGAATTGCCCAAAGGGGGTTTCGGCCTGCATATTCTGCACAACCCCGTGTATTATATTGATATCGCTGAAAAATCCGGCAACCCGGCAATCAACCGGCGCATTGTATAGATTATAGGGCGCACCATATTGCACCACCTTGCCCGCCCGCATCAGGGCGATATTATCCGCCATCCGCATGGCTTCTTCCGGCTCGTGCGTTACCAGCAAAACCGCTGCATTCAGGTCTTTCAGGATCGCCAGCGTATCATCACGGATGCCGTCCCGCAGCCGGTTATCCAGTCCGCTGAAAGGCTCGTCCATCAGCATCACACTGGGGTTGGGGGCCAGCGCTCGCGCCAGCGCCACCCGCTGCTGCTCCCCCCCCGATAGCTGGTGCGGAAAGCGCTCGGCGGCATGCTTTAGCCCGACCTTGTCGAGCAAAACCAAGGCCAGATCCCGCTTATCGGCAGATTTCAGCCCAAAGGCCACGTTATTAACCACCGATAGATGCGGAAACAGGGCAAAATCCTGAAACATCAGCCCGATCGAGCGTTTTTCCGGTGGTAAATGCACATGATCATCCGAGATCACGGCCCCGTCCAGCAACAACCGCCCACTGGATTGCCGATCCACCCCTGCGGCGATGCGAAGCGTGGTCGATTTCCCGCAGCCCGAGGGGCCAAGCAGGCAGGTCACCTGTCCGGGCATCAGCTCCAGAGACAGATCATCAACGACCGTAACCCCGTCAAACTGCCGGGTTATATTTTGAAGTTCAAGCTTGGGTATCACAGGCATTCCTTTGGAAGTTCCCTCCAGTTACCAAGCCTGCCCGCCGCTAGCAACACTTACCTGAGTCGCGTTTAGCCGCATCCGGTCTGTCTGGCCCGCCACAACAGCCACCACTGGTTTCGACATCAAAAGGCAGCCCGCCGCCGCAGCCGGCAAATATCCCGCGATGGGAGGAAAAATCACCGCTAAACTCGAAGTAAGGCGCAAACCGGCTTTCCGCCAGCATCCGGTAGCTGTTGCCACACACCGCCACCTCTTCGCCCGCCGCAAATACATGCCCCTTGTCCAGCACAAATTCCGTGCCGCCATTGGGCATGGTGCCCTTATAGGTCACGCTTAGGCCATAATCCTCGCAAGCCGGCTCCAGATCCAGCTTGAACAACCGGTAGGTCGCGGAATAAAACCCGATCCCGCCGAGCTTGGCCTCTATTTCAGGGTTTTCAATCGTCAGCACACGGTCTTCCACCAAACGCGGATCGGCAAATCCTGCCGCTTTGGCCAGCGTCAGGAAATCATTCCAGTATAGCGCGCCGGAAAGGCATTCACTATACAGCACAGGGTCCTCCAGCAGCGCTTGCGGCACGCGGCGGTCCGCATAAACATCCGAGAAATAAAGCTCTCCGCCGGGCTTGAGCAGGCGAAACGCCTCGCGCAGCACCGCGGGCTTATCGGGCGAAAGGTTAATCACGCAGTTTGATACGATGATATCAAAGCTCTCATCCGCCAGCCCCAGCTCGCCGAGCCGCTCGATATACCCCTTATGGAAAACGGTATTGGGCGCGCCGTAGCCAAAGGCTTTGGCATGGAAATCGATATGCCGGCGCGCCACCGAGAGCTGCTCGTCGGTCATATCCACCCCAACCACCTTGCCGCTTTCCCCCACCAAGCCCGCCAGCGCATACACATCGCGCCCCGAGCCGGAGCCAAGATCAAGGATCGACGCGCCCGCAAGCGCCATCGGGGCCACCAGCCCGCAGCCGTAATATTTCTCCGTCACCTCGGGATGGATCTTGCCAAGCACATCGCGCAAATAATCCGGCACATCATCAGGCGTGCAGCAAGCATTGGTCTGCAAATCATCCGAGCCTTGCAGCACCTTGCCGTAATAGTCTTTGACATCATCATGCTTCATACGAGTATGTTTCATATCAGCTCAAACTCCTGCTCGCCAAATCTCTGGCCGTTTATCTGCATATAGATCATTTGTGTGCCCGCGAAATGGGTAAAGGTGCTGGCCCCCTTCAAAAACCTGTGATTTTTCTTGAGCTTCACCCGCTCGCCCGCCTTTATATCCAGCTTTTTGAGTTTGAACACCCTGGGCCGCCGCGCGCCGTTTTTCTTCACAAATTCAATCCCGTAATCCACCATCAGCCGTTCGTCCTGCGTAGCTTTGATGACCACCTCCAGCTCGCCGACCTCGCCAATCTCCAAGGCCTCGGTAAATGCCATCTCCACAGCAATCGCGGGCGCGGGCCGATAGCCCAGCCGCTCCAGCGCACCTTGATGACCCTTTTTCACCAAGCCGCGCAGCGCATGTCGCTCTATCCAGTCCAGCTCGGCCGCATTCTGCCGCCCCTCTTGG
>JALSHK010000037.1 GCA_026982275.1 Paracoccaceae bacterium
GTCAGCCGCCTCGCGCACGGCAGCGGTCGCCACGGTCGAGACCGTTTCCACCCCCATATGCTCCAGCAATAGCGCAAATCGCTTAATCGCCGCCAAGGCCCGCTCGCGGCCATCGGGCGATAAAACCCCGCTATCGGCCAGCCCGCGCCCCAAGCCACACAGCACCTTTTCATTGAAAAAATACGCCGGCGAGCGCGCCGCGCCGTCAAATACCACCAAACGCACCGAATTGGAGCCAACATCGATCACCCCGACGCGGTGCAGGGTTTGCTTAGTCAGGCGCATGGGTCAGCCTCGGCGCGTCTTTGGCCCCTGCCGCCCCACGGCCCGAAAGCGAAGGGTTTTCCATGAAAAACCGATGGCAGGAAAACAGGTTTTTCCCTTGGTGGCGGTGGTATTGGCCATCCCCCGTCAGCACCCAGCTTTGGGCAGTATCGGCCATATTGGCGGCCATGATCTGCTCGATAATCTGGGCATGCACGGTTTTATTCTTGATCGGCACCAGCGTTTCCACCCGCCAGTTCAGATTGCGGCCCATCCAGTCAGCGCTGGAAATATATACCTTCGCCTTGGGGCTGGGCAGCCCATAGCCATTGCCAAAACAGGCGATGCGCGAATGCTCCAGAAAGCGGCCAATGATGGATTTCACCCGGATATTTTCCGACAGGCCCGCCACGCCGGGACGCAGCCCGCAAATACCGCGCACCACCAGATCAATGCGCACGCCTGCGCCGGAAGCGCTATATAGCGCGTCAATAATATCCGGCTCGATCAGCGCGTTCATCTTGGCCCAAATGGCAGCAGGCGCTCCAGCCTTGGCATGGGCTATTTCCGCCTCGATGCTATCCAGCAGGGTGGTTTTCAGGGTGAGCGGCGCAATCGCCAGCCCCTCCAGCCCCTCGGGCGGGGCATAGCCGGATACATAGTTAAACACCTTGGTGGCATCGCGCCCCAAGGCCTTGTCGCAGGTGAAAAGCGAAAGATCGGTATAGAAATTGGCAGTTACGGGATGGTAATTTCCGGTGCCAAAATGGGTATAGGTAGCCAGTTTTTCGCCCTCGCGGCGCACCACGGTGGAAATTTTGGCATGGGTTTTCCAATCAATAAAGCCGTAAACCACCGTGGCCCCTGCCCGCTCCAGGGTGCGCGAAAGCCGGATATTGGCCGCCTCGTCAAAGCGCGCTTTCAGCTCCACCACCGCCGTAACCGATTTGCCCGCCTCGGCGGCCTCGCAGAGCGCGGCCACGATCGGGCTATCGCGGCTGGTGCGATAAAGCGTTTGCTTGATGGCGATCACATCGCGATCCCGCGCCGCCTGTTGCAGGAATTCCACCACCGTATTGAAGGTTTCATAAGGGTGATGCAGCAGCATGTCCTTTTGCCGGATCGCCGCAAAAATATCGCCGCCATTATCCTGCACCCGCTCGGGCACGCGCGGGGTGAAAGGGGGCCATAAAAGATCGGGCCGCGCGGGCAAGATAAGCTCGGAAAGATCATCAAAGCCGATCAGGCCTTCGGTTTCAATCACCTCGTCGGGCATCACGCCGGTCTCGCGCAGGATGGTGTTTTTCAAATCCGGCGGCGCGCCCGCCGAGAAATTCATCCGAATCACCTTGCCGCGCTTCCGGCGCTTCAGCGCGGTTTCAAATTCCCGCACAAGATCCTCGGCCTCGTCCTCCACCTCCAGATCGCTATCGCGCAACACCCGAAAGGCGCAGCGGCCCTGAAGCTTGTAGCCCGGGAAAAGCTGGCTGATAAACATCTCCAGCAGCGCCTCCAGCGGCAAAAACCGCATTTCGCCATTCGCCCCGTCCGCCAGCCGGTAGAAGCGAGGAATTTGCGGCGGCACAGGCAATAGCGCGTTCAGCTTGGGCTTGTCGCCCTTGCGCTTGAGCTGGAGCGCCAGCGCAAAGCCCCCCGAGCCGATAAACGGAAACGGATGCGCCGGATCCAGCGCGATCGGGGTCAATATCGGGAAAACCTGCTCTATAAAGGTGCGCGAAAGCGCTTGCCGGTCGGCTTGGGTCACCGCCTCTGCCCCCAATATCAGAATGCCTTTGGCCGACAGCGCCAGCAGCAGCGCCTCCCATGTGGATTGCTGGCGCTCCATCAGGGCGCGCACATCCAGATTGATCTTTTCCAGCTGGACCGCCGGTGAAAGCCCGTCCTTTGAAAGCCGCCCGATCCCCTCGCGGCACATCTCGCGCAGCCCCGCCACGCGCACGGTGAAAAACTCGTCCAGATTGGTCGCCGAAATCGCCAGAAACCGCACCCGCTCCAGCAGCGGCACCGCAGGGTTGTCGGCCTCCTCCAGCACCCGCCAGTTAAAGGCCAGCCATGAAAGCTCGCGGTTGATATAGCGCGCCGGCCCTTCCAGCGGGATATCCTGCGCGGCGGCGGGCTTGCTATTCAGAAAATCGGCATTGATCCCGCCCATCTTACGCCTCCGCTTCAAGGGATTTGAAATAGGCCGAGGCCAGAGGGATGGAAAGCGGGCCGCCCGCGGCCAGCGCCGCTTTATCCAGCGCCGCGACCAGCGCGTTTACCGCTGCATAAGAGCGCCCTACCCGCTTGAGCAAATAGGCCAGAAGCTTGGGCGATACCGGCAATTGCCGGTCATCAAACAGCTTGACGATAATCATCGAAAGCAGCGCATCATCGGGGGGTTCCAGCGCCACCAGCGGCATGGATTCCAGCCTTGATCGCAGATCGGCCAGGCCCAGCCCCCAGCGCGAAGGGGCGGATTTTCCGGTGATCAGCAGCGCCCCGCCTTCGGCATTCATCCGGTTATACACATGGAAAAGCGCCGTTTCATTCTGCCCGATCCGGTCCGCATTTTCGACCACCAGCGCCTCGCAGGCATCCTTGGGGGACAGGCTTTGCGCCTCGATAATGCGCGCGCCGCTTTGCGCTGCCCATACATGCGCAAGATGGGTTTTGCCACTGCCCGCAGGACCGGTCAGCACCAGCCGCCCATCGGGCCAGCGCGCCCAGCCATCAAGCTGCGTCAGCGCCAGCCGGTTGCAGGGAGCCACAAAGAAATCGGCCCGCCCCAAAGCCTGCCGCACCGGAAGATCCAATACAAGTTGTCGGGATTGTTTCATTCCGGCTCCACCGGTTCTTCTGGTTCTGCCTCATCAGGGCCTTTATATATCTGGCCTTCCATATATTGATCCATCAAAAATCGGCCGATCACGCCAATGCTGGCCGAAACCGGCACCGCAACCAAAAGCCCCATAAAGCCCAGCAGCGAACCAAAAGCCGAGAGCGAAAACATCAGCCACACCGGATGCAGCCCTACCGACCCGCCCACCAGCTTCGGGCTAAGAATATTACCCTCGAAAAATTGCCCGATAGCAAACACAGCCGCCACTACGCCGATCCAGACCGGATCATCCCAGAACTGGAAAATCGCAACCCCGATCGAAAGCCCGCCGCCAATAATTGAACCCACAAAGGGAATAAAGGAAATCAGCCCCGCAATCAGCCCGATCACCACACCGAATTCCAGCCCGATCAAAGCCAGAGAAATCGCATAAAAACTGCCAAGAATGACACTGACCGTAATTTGACCGCGCACAAATCCCGCCAGAACCCGATCAATATCGCGCGCCAGTCCGCGAATGGTAGCCAGATGCTCGCGCGGCAGCCAGCTATCTATTTTGGCCACCAGCCTGTCCCAATCCAGCAACAGATAAAATGAAACGACCGGTGTCACCACCAGCAGGATCAGAAAATCAAATACCCTGAGCGAGGAGCTCAATACCCCGTTCGCCACCACAAGCCCTTGATCCTTCAGCAGGTTCTGCAAGGATAACAGGCTGTTTCTCAGCATGGAACCTTCAATAAAAAACGACGGGAACCGATCCCCGAGATAGGCTTGAAGCTGCGCCACAAGCCCGGGTGCCGCCCTGACCAGGCCAACCACCTGATCTATCAGCAAGGGCAAAACAATCAGGATGACCAGCAGCGCCAGCAGCGCGGTAATGGTAGTGATAACCACCGTGGCCCAAATTCGCGAAAATCCCATCCTCTCCAGACGATCGGCTACCGGATCAAGAAAATACGCAATCGCGGCGGCCGCGATATAGGGCAGCAACGCCCCCCCCAACACCCAGAATACAAATACCAGCACCAGCGCCGATATCCCCCACCATTTCATTTGTTTTTTGGCACTCAAGCCCATGAGACGCTCCTATTGGAATTGCTCGTTCAGCAGCCGCTCTTCCAGCCCGTGGCCCGGGTCGAACATCAGCTCGTGGGTGATATCCGGCTCGATCGAAATATCCACCCGCACCACATCTTTCACATCACTTGAATCCGCCACTGCCGATACAGGCCGTTTTTCCGGCTCCAGCACCTCGATGCGGATTTGTGCATCCATCGGCAGCAAAGCCCCGCGCCAGCGGCGGGGGCGAAAGGCAGCCACCGCCGTAAGCGCAAGAATATTGGCATCGATCGGCAGGATCGGCCCGTGCGCGGAGTAATTATAGGCCGTAGAACCGGCCGGAGTGGAAACCAGCGCCCCGTCGCATACAAGACTATCCATCCGCATCTGACCATTTACCGAAATCCGCAGCTTGGCCGCCTGCGGGCCGGAGCGCAGAAGCGAGACCTCGTTTATGGCCAAAGCCCCGGCCTGACTGCCATCCATGCGCAGCACCTGCATTTTGAGCGGATGGATCGCTGCATGTTCGGCGGCCGCAATGCGGGCGGGCAAATCAGCCTCGTCATATTCATTCATAAGAAACCCCACCGTGCCCTGATGCATTCCGTATACCGGCGCACTCAGATTTTGCACCGCGTGCAGGGTAGACAGCATGAAGCCATCGCCACCAAGGGGCACAATCACCTCGGCAGCCTCCACCGGAATTTGCCCGTATTGATGCACCAGGCGCCGCTTGGCCGCCTGGGCTTTATCGGTGTCATTGGCCGTAAAATGTATTTTCTCGAACGCCATAAAGGCTCCCCTGCATTTCGCGCTATATTTGCAATGATACACGGGCTTTACAAGCCGCAATTCGACCGCCGCCATAGCCATGCCTTATACAGATCGCAAATGGCGGCCGCATAAATGTCGGACACAGCGCCGCGCATGGCGATTTTGGCTTGTGTCAAAAGGGCAATCCCCCCTATAGGAAGGCAACCAAGCACAGGAGCGCGCCATGACGACCGATACAGGATTTTTTACCGAAACCCTTGCCACCCGTGACCCAGAGATCAAAGCCGCCATTACCGGCGAGCTGGGCCGCCAGCGCGACGAGATCGAGCTGATCGCTTCTGAAAACATCGTTTCGGCCGCCGTTATGGAAGCCCAGGGCAGCGTGATGACCAATAAATACGCCGAAGGCTATCCGGGCCGTCGCTATTATGGTGGCTGTGAATATGTCGATGTCGCCGAGACCCTCGCGATTGACCGCGCCAAGCAGCTTTTTGGCTGTGAGTATATCAACGTGCAGCCCCATTCCGGCTCGCAGGCCAATCAAGGGGTGTTTAACGCCCTGATCAAGCCGGGCGATACCATTCTGGGCATGAACCTCGCCTCGGGCGGGCACCTCACGCACGGGGCCAAGCCCAACCAATCAGGCAAATGGTTCAACCCTGTGCAATACGGCGTGCGCAAGGAGGATAACCTGCTGGATTATGACGAAATGCGCGCGCTGGCCTTGGAGCATAATCCCAAGCTGATTATCGCCGGTGGGTCGGCCATTCCGCGCCAGATCGATTTTGCCAAATTCCGCGCAGTGGCCGATGAGGTCGGCGCGATCCTGATGGTGGATATGGCGCATTTTGCCGGTCTTGTGGCCACAGGCGCGCATCCCTCGCCCTTCCCGCATGCGGATGTGGTGACCACCACCACCCATAAAACCCTGCGCGGGCCGCGCGGCGGCATGATCCTCACGAATGACGCCACCATCGCCAAAAAAGTTAATTCCGCGATTTTTCCCGGCATTCAGGGCGGGCCGCTGATGCATGTGATCGCCGCCAAGGCCGTGGCCTTTGGCGAGGCGCTTCGCCCCGAATTCAACGACTATATCAACGCCGTGGTCGCCAATGCCCGGGTGCTGGCCGACACCCTGATGAAAGGCGGGCTTGATATCGTATCAGGCGGCACCGATACCCACCTGATGCTGGTAGA
>JALSHK010000038.1 GCA_026982275.1 Paracoccaceae bacterium
CGCATGGGCGGACAGACCCCGCAACTGCGCGAAGGCCAGCGCTTTGAGCCGATCACCTTGCCTTTTGCCGAAAGCGTTAAAGATGTGCCGGTGCTGGGCGATATATATTACGATCTGATTTCGGGGCATAATATCCTTGTATATGCCGCTTTTGCGATTGTGGCCATCACATGGTGGGTGCTGTTTCGCACCCGCTTTGGCTTGCGGATGCGGGCCGTGGGCGAGAACCCCGGGGCGGTGGATACGGCCGGTATTTCGGTGGTCAAGCTGCGCTATTCGGCCCTGATTATCACTGGTATCCTGTGTGGGCTTGCCGGTGCATATCTCAGCCTTGGCACAGCATCGGCGGGCTTTGGCAAGGATATGACAGCGGGTCGGGGCTTTATTGCGCTGGCTGCGTTGATTTTTGCCAAGTGGAAGCCTATTCCCGCCATGTGGGCCACGTTGCTCTTTGGCATGCTGGAAGCGATTGGCAACAAATACCAGACGCTTGATCTGGGTTTTATTGTGCTGCCCGGGCAATTCATGCAGGCGCTGCCTTATATTCTGACCGTGGTTATTCTGGCGGGTTTTGTGGGCAAGGCCATTCCGCCAAAAGCGGGCGGAGAACCCTATGTCAAAGAGCGATGAGGCACTGGCGCGGGTGCAGGCCCGCGCGGGCAAAGCCCCGGTTGATCTGGGGCTGATCCTTGGCTCCGGGCTTGGGCATATCGCCGATATGGTTGAGGGTGAGGCCTTTGATTACGGCGAGCTTGGAGGCTTTCCCGTCAGTGCGGTTTCGGGGCATTCGGCCAAGCTGGTGGTGGGCCGGCTTTGGGGCAGGCGGGTGGCGGTATTTGGCGGGCGGGCGCATTATTACGAGCGCGGGCAGGCAGATGCGATGCGCGTGCCGTTGGAGTTGCTTAAGGCGTTGGGGGCGGACAAGGTGATTCTGACCAATGCCGCTGGCTCTTTTCGGCCCGATATTCCACCCGGAGATCTGATGCTGATCTCGGATCATATCAATTTTTCCGGTCTCAACCCGCTGATCGGCGAGGCCACCGATGCGCGCTTTGTCAACATGACCAACGCTTATGATGCCACAATGCGCGCGGCGCTGGAAGCGGCCGCCAAGGCTGAAGGGATGCAGCTGAAATCGGGTGTCTATAGCTGGTATTCCGGCCCGAGCTTTGAAACACCTGCCGAGATCAACGCCCTCAAAACCCTTGGCTCCGATGCGGTCGGCATGTCTACCGTGCCCGAAGTGATTCTGGCGCGGTTTTTGGGGCTGAAGGCGGCGGCGATCTCTGTGATTACCAATATGGCGGCTGGTTTGGGCACTGAAAATATCTCGCATGAGCATACCAAAAATATGGCCCCGATCGGCGCAGCAAAGCTGGAAAAGGTTTTGCATCGCTATATTTCGGGTTGACCGGTGAAAATGTCGCAGCGCAACATGCTTTGCAGACTCAATATTCAGGCGTAGGAGAAAAACCTCATACAGGAGACTGGAGATGCAGGTTTATTTGCCTATTGCCGAAGTATCGGTAAATATTTTTGTATTGCTCGGGCTTGGCGGTGTAGTGGGTGTTTTGTCGGGCATGTTTGGCGTGGGGGGCGGCTTTATCCTGACACCGCTTTTGTTTTTTGTCGGCATTCCGCCGACCGTGGCCGTGGCAACCGGTGCAAACCAGATCGTCGCTTCGTCTTTTTCCGGCGTTTTGGCGCATTTCAAGCGTAAAACCGTCGATATAAAAATGGGGATGTTTTTGCTGGCCGGCGGGCTGGCAGGCGCAGCAATCGGCGTTCAGGTATTTGCATGGCTCACAAGGCTGGGGCAGATCGAGCTGATCGTCACCCTGACCTATGTACTGTTTTTAGGGTTGATCGGCAGCCTGATGTTTCTCGAAAGCGTAAATGCCCTGTTCAGGGCCAAGCGTAAAGCGGCCAGGCGGGGCAAGCATCATAGCTGGATCCAGCACCTGCCGCTCAAAACCAGATTTAGGGTATCGCGGCTATATATCAGCATGATCCCGCCGGTAGTTGTCGGATTTCTGGTCGGTTTTCTTTCAGCGATCATGGGGGTTGGTGGCGGCTTTATCATGGTGCCGGCGATGATTTACCTGCTGGGCATGCCCACCAAGGTTGTGGTGGGCACCTCGCTTTTCCAGATCATTTTTGTTGCGGCATACGCCACCTTGATGCATGCTTATGAAAGCCAGACGGTGGATGCGGTATTGGCGCTCACCCTGATCGTCAGCGGGGTGGTTGGCGCGCAATTCGGCTCTGTTATCGGGCTGAAACTGAAGGCGGAATATTTGCGGGTGCTGCTGGCATTGATGGTTTTGGCGATCTGCTTCAAGCTGGGATTGTCGCTCGTCATCGAGCCGGCGGATCTATATTCGATCTTGCCGGTCAAGGCGTGAGTGTTCCGATTTGTCGCAGCGATTAGGGCTAATACATTCAAATATTATATTATAAACGGAAGATCTCACAACATTCAGGTGCAACCATGTTGATTTACCTCCCCATTGCCGAAGTATCGGTGAATATATTTGTATTGCTGGGCCTTGGTGGCCTTGTGGGTATGCTCTCGGGAATTTTTGGTGTTGGCGGCGGGTTTTTGATGACTCCGATCCTGATCATGATCGGCATTCCGCCGGCTGTGGCCGTGGCAACCGAGGCCAACCAGATTGTGGCTTCGTCTTTTTCCGGCGTGCTGGCGCATTTCAAGCGTAAAACCGTCGATATAAAAATGGGGCTGATCCTGATGCTGGGCGGGCTGGTCGGTGCCACGCTCGGGGTGCAAATATTCAAATACCTCAAAAGCATCGGGCAGGTAGAGCTGCTGGTCACCCTGTCTTACGTGGTATTCCTTGGCCTTGTGGGCAGCATGATGTTTGTCGAGAGCCTGAATGCCATTCGCCGCGCAGGCAAGCCCGGTGCCAAGCCAAAGAAAAAGAAGCACAGCTGGATGCACGGGCTGCCCTTCAAAACCCGCTTTCGCACCTCCGGGCTATATATTTCGGTTATTCCGCCCATCATTATCGGCGTTGCCGTGGGTATTCTGGCGGCGATCATGGGCGTAGGCGGTGGTTTTATCATGGTGCCGGCCATGATCTATATGCTGGGCATGCCTACCAAGGTTGTGGTTGGCACCTCGCTATTCCAGATCATTTTCGTAACAGCTTACACCACGCTTTCCCATGCTATGCAAAACTTTACGGTAGATGCTATTCTGGCGCTGCTGCTGATTATCGGCGGCGTTATTGGCGCGCAGATCGGCACGCGGATCGGGGTGAAGCTGAAGGCCGAACAATTGCGGATATTGCTGGCTGCCATGGTGCTTCTCATGTGTGGCAAGCTGGCGCTTGACCTTCTTTTGGTGCCTTCCGAGATCTTTTCTATTGGCGCAGGGGGCGAATAAATGTTTCGCATAGTTTTCATCGCGATTTCAATTATCGCCTCGCCTTTGTTTGCACAGGAAACCGTAGTAGTGGACCTGAGCCAGAACCGGATTGAAATCACGGCAACCTATTCCGGCTCGAATATTTTCGTATTCGGAGCTGTGAAGCGTGACACTCCCTTGCCCGCGGGCACCGGATCGCTGGATGTGGCTATCGTTATCGAGGGCCCGCTAGAAACTGTAACCGTTCGAAAAAAAGAGAAAAAGCTCGGTATCTGGGTGAATTCCGATGCGGTTGAAATTCACCGCGCTCCCAGCTTTTTCACCATCGCCACGACCCGCCCGCTGGAAGAAATGCTGAATGAAGGCGATCGTCGTGACTATGCGATCGGGCTGGATTATGCCGTGCGCCCGCAGCCCGATGCAGAGGATGATATTGATGCCAATATAGAGAGCTTTGCCGAGGCGGTGGTTCGGATCCGGGAAGATGACGGCTTATATTCCCAGCGTGAGGGCTTGGTAAACCTGACCGATGATATTCTGTTCGAGGCTGGCATTTCTCTACCGGCCAATCTGGTAGAAGGGGATTATACCGCCCGTATTTATCTTGTGCGAGACAAAAACATAGTCGCCGACGCCGCTGTCGAAATTACAGTGCGCAAGGCCGGGCTGGAGGCCTGGCTCTATGATCTTTCGCGCGAAAATTCGCTGCTATACGGGCTGCTATCTCTGCTGGTGGCTTTGGTCGCGGGCTATGGCGCTTCCGAGATATTCCGGCGGCTGAAACGCTAACCTCTATTTTTGAGGCTCATCGCTTCCACTTTAGCGGTGAGCGCGTCCAGCTTGGCCATCACCTCGTCGCGGTAGGCATCGGTCGCTTCGTTCTCCTCGACCTCGTTTTCGCCCTCCATAGAGGTCACGATCAGGCCAACCACAAGGTTGACCACCGCAAAGGTGGTGATCATGATAAACGGCAGGAAAAACGCCCATGCATAGGGATGCACCTCCATCACCGGCCGCACAATCCCCATAGACCAGCTTTCCAGCGTCATGATCTGGAAGAGCGAATACAGGCTCTCGCCAAGCGTGCCGAACCATTGCGGAAAAGTGTCGGCAAAAAGCTTGGTCGCCATCACACCGGCGATATAGAATATCAGTGCCATCAGCACAAATACCGACACCATGCCCGGCAGGGCTTTGATAAACCCTTCCACCACCCGGCGCAGGCTGGGCGCCACCGAGATCACCCGCAGCACCCGCATGATCCGCATGGCGCGCAGCACCGAAAGCCCCCCCGCGCCCGGCACCAGCGATATGCCGACAATGACAAAATCAAAATTATTCCAGCCGCCAAGGAAAAACCGGTGCCGATGCACGATCAGCTTCAGGAAAATCTCGAAGGTGAATATGCCAAGGCATATCTGGTCGATCAGGTTCAACAAAGGGCCGGCACTGGCCATCAGCTCTTTTGAGGTCTGCAATCCAAGCACGATGGCATTGATCAGAATTACCGCCAGAATGAAGTTGGAGAACCGGCGTGTAGAGATGAAATTTGCAATTTTTTGAATCATGACTTCCCTCTGAATCGATATTTTCAGGCAATTTATGGGAAAGTTATTAAAAAGCCAATATCAGGCATCGGGCTTGATCTGCCACGGCATCGGCTGCTTCACCCGCCTGGTCAGATGATGAACCGGAGACATATCCTTGGGGATATCGGGCACCTCTCCCCGCAGCATAGCCGCCAGCGCGCCGGCTATTTTATGGGCATTGCCCAGCCCGGTCTTGAATCCTCCGGTGGCGACAAATGTATGCCCATCCAGCTGCCCCAGCATCGCCTCGGGCTTGGGCGCGCGCGGGCGCAGGCCGGCATGGCGCTCCAGCACGCGGGCCGCTTTCAGCGTGGGCACAATCCCATAAGCCTTTTGCAGCACCGCCTCCAATAGCGCATCGGTGCTTTGGGCATTATCAAATTTGTTTTCGCTGGTCGCCCCCACCGCCACGCGCCCATCGGCATGGGGAATTATATAGACCCCGTTGCCATAAATCACCGGATGCCCCGCAGGCACCCCCCCCGATAAAAGCGCCGCCTGCCCCTTTACGCCGCGAATTTTACCTTCCCCCAGATAGGGGGCCAAAAGCGCTTCACTGCCCACACCGGCCGCAATCACCCTTATGCCCTCCTGCGCTTCCGCTTCGCAGTTTTCCACAATCTCGCCCCCAAGCGCGCGCACCGCCCCCGCCAGCGCCGCGCAGGCCATGCGCGGGCTGATCCGCGCCGAAAGGGTCTCATGCACAAGCCCGAAAGGCGCGGCATCCGGCGCAATGCCATCCGCCGCCTCAATCACTTTCCAGCCAAACTCCCGAGGCCAAAGCCGCGCCGCGCCAGCCACCCGCCCCCGCGCTTTTTCCGCCTCATAAGGATCTTCCAGCGGCATATAGCGCCCCACACGGCCATAGCTGCTGGAAAGCCCCGAAAGCGCCTCCACCTTGGCCCAGTATTGCGCGGCGCTCACCAGCGCCTCCAGCTGGAATTGCTTGCGGATATTCCAGTCTTCCGGCACATGCGGGCTAAGCGCTCCCACCAGACCGCCGCTGGCCCCTTGGCCAATGCGCCCTTTTTCCAGCACCGTTACACGATGCCCGTCCTGCAAGAGCGCCAGCGCCGAGGCCAGCCCGTAAACCCCCGCTCCGATCACGGTAATTTTGGCCATTGTGCTTTCCTTCATCCGGCTGCAAATATGGGCAATG
>JALSHK010000039.1 GCA_026982275.1 Paracoccaceae bacterium
GCGAAAAACACTGAGGTTGGGCGTGGCGCGCATCATGGCGAGATGCTCGACCGGCTGGTGGGTCGGGCCGTCTTCGCCAAGGCCGATAGAATCGTGGGTCAGCACATAAGGCACGCGCAGCCCCATTAGCGAGCTTAGCCGCATGGAGCCACGCATATAATCGGTGAATACCATAAAGGTGCCGCCATAAGGCGCGCAGCCGCCATGCAGGGCAAGGCCGTTCATCGCGGCTGCCATGCCGTGCTCGCGGATGCCGTAATTGATATAACGGCCCTTGCGGTTGCTCTCGTCAAATACGCCGAGACCTTCGGTATAGGTGTTGTTGGAGCCGGTGAGATCTGCCGAGCCGCCGATGGTTTCGGGCATGGCTTTATTGATAACTTCCAGCACGGCCTCGGAGGATTTTCGGGTGGCCATTTTGGGGGCCTCAGCCGAGATCCGCTTTTTGAAGGCTTTGATGGCGGCAGACAGGCGCTTGGGGGGATCGCCGGCGATGATCCGGTCAAACTCCGCTTGCTTGCTGGCCGATAGCGCGGCCTTGCGCGCCTCCCATGCGGAAAGCTCGCTCTGGCCGCGCGCGCCGGTCTTTCGCCAATCTGAAAGCACATCGGCGGGGATTTCAAACGGGGCGTGGGGCCAGTCAAACGCCGCGCGGATCTTTTTGATCTCTTCAACCCCCATCGGCGCGCCATGGGCGGCAGAGGTATCCTGCTTGCCCGGGGAGCCAAAGCCGATATGGGTTTTGCAATCAATCAGCGAGGGCAGGGGGGATTGTTTGGCTTGGCTGATGGCGCGATCAATCGCGGCGGGATCATGGCCGTCACAGGAAAACACGCTCCAGCCGGAAGCTTCAAAGCGGCTCATCTGGTCGGTGGTGTCCGACAGGGAAACCGCGCCATCGATGGTGATGCCGTTATCATCCCACAGCACGATCAGCTTGCCCAGCCGCTGCATGCCGGCCAGCGCGATGGCTTCTTGCGATATGCCTTCCATCAGGCAGCCATCACCGGCAATGACATAGGTGTAGTGGTCAACGATCTTTTTGCCATAGCGCGCCTGCATAGAAGCCTCGCCCATGGCCATGCCTACGGCGGTGGCCAGCCCTGCGCCCAAGGGGCCGGTGGTGGTTTCAATGCCTTCTGCATGGCCATATTCCGGATGCCCTGCCGTGCGCGCGCCCTTTTGGCGGAAATTTTTGATTTCCTCGATTGTCATCTGCTTGTAGCCCGTGAGGTGCAGCAAGCCGTAGATCAGCATGGAGCCATGGCCCGCCGATAGCACAAAGCGGTCACGGTCCGGCCAATGGGGGGTGCTGGCGTCAAATTTCAGGTGGTTGGAAAACAGCACCGTGGCGACATCGGCCATGCCCATCGGCATGCCGGGATGTCCGGAATTGGCGGCTTGCACCGCATCCACCGCCAGCATACGAAGCGCGGTCGCTTTGGCGAAATGGTCAGGATGGCGGGCTTTCAGATCAGCTATTTCCACGGGGATCTCCGGTTTAGATACAATATGTGCCTTGTTAGCAGGCCCTTGGAGGTCGTCAAGCGCCTGGCAAATGCAAAATCGCAATTTAGGGCGGTATATTCTGAAAATCGCGCTATTATAACGGCCTATGGCGATTCGGGCTAAGGGAGTGGGAATGGAAGACATGGAAAAACTGGCTGCAAGGCTGGAGGCGGTGACCGAATCCCTTTTTCAGCAGGGAAGGCGGGATGCGCGCGAAATCCTTGATCTGCGCGCGGAGCTGGACGATCTGAAACAAAAACGCAAAGCCGATCTGGCCGAGCTGGATACGCTGCTGGCGCATCTGAAACCTTTGATGGAGGCCGAGGGAAATGCCTGAGATCGTGCTGGAAATCGGGGGGCGAAGCTTCGAGCTGGCTTGCGACCCGGGTGAGGAAGCCAGCCTGAAAATGGCCGCAGAAATGCTGGCGGCAGAGGCGCGGCGGCTGGAAGATGCCATCGGGCGCGTGCCGGAATCGCGCATGCTTTTGATGGCGGGGCTGATGCTGGCAGACCGCACCAAAGAGATCGAAGCCAGCCTGCAGATGAGCGAATCGCTGGTGAAATCGCTGGAGGCACGATTACGGGAAGGCGAAGCCAGGATGTCAGCCCTGACGCAGGAGCTGAACAAACGGCCAGAGCCCGAGGTTGAAGATATGTTTGCCAAAACCGGTGTGGTGACTGCCAGTCTGGAAAAAAGCATCGAACGGCTCGAAGCCCTGATTGATCAGGAGGCTTAGGCCGCGCCAACTCCCGCCCCCCCGGGGGCGGGAGCGATGAATCAGGCGTTGGCTTCGCGCACCTTGTCGGCGGCCTCTTTGCTGAAGGCAATGCCGTTTTCTTCCAGCAAGGTGTCCAGCTCGCCGGAAAGCACCATTTCGGTTACGATATCACAACCGCCGACAAACTCGCCTTTTACATAGAGCTGCGGAATGGTTGGCCAGTCGGAAAAATCCTTGATGCCCTGGCGGATGCTCTCATCGGCCAAAACATTGACGTCTTTATACTCGATGCCCATAAAATTCAGCACACCGGCGATGCGGCTGGAGAAGCCGCATTGCGGCGCTTGGGCCGTGCCTTTCATATAGAATACAACGTCGTTCTCGGTGATGTCGCTTTTGATCTGTTCGGCTGCGTTTGTCATTTTAATCTCCATTTTTCGGGTTATCTGAATTTTATATCGTGGTTTTTAAGCGCAATGATCTCGCTCAGCTTCTGGGCCTCTTTTACGCTCTCCAGATCGGTAGCCTCCATGCCCAGAGGCTTTTCCCCATCGGAAGATTCGCCTGTGCCCGCGCCCATTCTTTCGGCCAGGGATCGCGGGGTTTTGCCGCGTTTCAGCCAGATTTCAACCATGACCGCCAGCGCAAAAACCAGCGCCACCCCGGCAATGGCCAGCTTGAAGGACATTACTCCGGCACCTTGGTGGTGAGCGCCAGCGCGTGCAGCTCGCCGGAGGAGCCGGCCATCTGCTCTTTCAGGGCTTTATAAACCATCTGGTGCTGCTTTACGCGATTCAGCCCCCTGAATTCTTCGGCGACAACAGATGCGGCATAGTGCTTGCCATCCCCTGCCAGATCGTCAATCCGCACTTCGGCTGTGGGGAAGGCTTCGCGAATGAGGGCTTCTATTTTATCGGCTGCGATTGCCATTGGGCTGTTACTCCTACTAATTTGCTTGGTTATTTAAGCAAATCCACACGGCCATGCAAGGGGCGAGATTGGCGCAGGCTAGGAAACCAGCGCCGGAAGCCCGCTTTCATAGGCGTCTTTTACGGTGGATATCGGCATGAATATATCGTCAACCGCGATGAAATCGCCGCCAAACTGACCAATTTGCTGTGCAAATACGCCAGCAGTTTCCGCCTTGGCCAGAAGTGTTTCAATCCGACTTGCCGGCACGCTGAGCAGGTAGCGCGCCTGATCCTCGGCAAATAGCCACTGGATGGCG
Source organism: Paracoccaceae bacterium (assembly GCA_026982275.1). Classification (GTDB taxonomy): domain Bacteria; phylum Pseudomonadota; class Alphaproteobacteria; order Rhodobacterales; family Rhodobacteraceae; genus UBA3077. The sequence goes on from JALSHK010000039.1 coordinate 3,457, forward strand.
GGCAGGGGGCTGTCATGGATCACCTCGGCCCCGCAACTCCCGGCCAGACACATCTCGGTAGCGGCCAGCGCGATGCCGCCATCGGAAATATCATGCGCGGCGGTAATCAGGCGGCTTGCGTGCAGCGCGCGCACAAGCTCTCCGGCTTTGCGCTCGGCCTCCAGATCCACCCGTGGCGCATCGCCGGCTTCCAGCCCCAGCACATCGGCCAAAAGCGCCGATTGCCCCAGATGGCCTTCGGTTTTGCCCAGCAGCACCAGAATATCGCCGGCCTGCGGCACCATACGGATGATTTGATCAAGGCTGTCAAGCAAGCCCACCGCGCCGATGGTCGGGGTGGGGTGAATGCCGGTGCCGTCGGTCTCGTTATATAGGCTGACATTGCCCGAAACGATCGGCATATCCAGCGCCAGACACGCCTCGCCAATGCCCTTGATGCAGCCCACAAGCTGGCCCATGATCTCGGGCTTCTCGGGGTTGCCAAAATTCAGATTATCGGTAGTGGCCAAGGGCTTGGCCCCCGTGGCGCAGAGGTTACGGTAAGCCTCGGCCACGGCCTGTTTGCCGCCCTCAACGGGGTTTGCAAAGCAATAGCGGGGGTTCACATCCGAGGTGAACGCCAGTGCCTTTCCGGTGCCATGCACCCGCACCACGCCGGCATCAGAGCCGGGACGAACCACGGTATCGGCCAGCACCATATGGTCATATTGCTGCCAAATCCATGCTTTGGACGCATGATCGGGAGAGGCGATCAGCCTTAGCAGGGCTTCGGCAGGCGAGATATCAGGCACATCGGTATAGGGTTTGGCCACAGGGGTTTTTACCCATGGGCGGTCATATTCGGGGGCCTCGCCAGAGAGTGCCTTGAGCGGAAGATCCGCCTTTACCTCCCCAAAGTGGCGGATCAGAAAACGGTCCTCGGCAATGGTCTCGCCGACGATGGCAAAATCCAGATCCCATTTGTCAAATACCGCTTTCGCCACCGCTTCCTTTTCGGGCCGCAGCACCATCAGCATGCGCTCCTGGCTCTCGCTGAGCATCATTTCATAGGCGGTCATGCCGTCTTCGCGGCACGGCACTTTTTCAAGGTCCAGCACCACGCCGAGATTGCCCTTGTCGCCCATTTCCACCGCCGAGCAGGTCAGCCCTGCCGCGCCCATATCCTGAATCGAAATCACCGCTCCTGTCGCCATCAGCTCCAGCGTTGCCTCCATCAGGCGCTTTTCGGTGAAGGGATCACCCACCTGCACGGTGGGGCGTTTTTCCTCGATCGTGTCGTCAAATTCGGCGCTGGCCATGGTGGCCCCGCCAACGCCGTCACGGCCGGTTTTGGCCCCGAGATACACGATCGGCATGCCCACACCGGAAGCCGCCGAATAGAAAATCTTGTCGGTATCCGCCAAGCCTGCGGCAAAAGCATTGACCAGACAATTGCCGTTATAGCTTTTGTGAAAGCGGGTTTCGCCGCCCAGATTCGGCACGCCAAAGCAATTGCCATAGCTGCCGATACCCTCTACCACCCCGTGCACGAGCTGCCTGGTTTTGGGGTGGGAAGGCTCGCCAAAGCTGAGCGCATTCATCGCCGCAATCGGGCGCGCGCCCATGGTGAACACATCGCGCAGAATGCCGCCAACCCCGGTGGCCGCGCCCTGAAACGGCTCGATATAGCTGGGGTGATTATGGCTTTCCATCTTGAAAACCAGGCATTGGCCATCGCCAATATCGACAATCCCCGCATTCTCCCCCGGTCCGCAAATTACCTGTGGCCCCTCGGTGGGCAGGGTTTTCAGCCAGAGCTTGGAGGATTTATAGGAGCAATGCTCGTTCCACATGGCGCTGAAAATACCCAGCTCGGTCCATGTCGGATCCCGCTCGATCAGCTCTTTGATCAGCTGGTATTCGGCCTGATTCAGCCCGTGCTTCCGGATGATTTCGGTGGTGATTGCTGGCTCGGCCAGCGTCTCGGTGGGCATGGAACTCTCCTGCGCTTTGGATTCGCGCCCTTTTAGGCAGGATTGCGGCTGAATCATAGCCTTATTGTCGTGACAAATACGTTACAAATCAAGGCCTGGTTAATATATAGCGGCGGTTGTGCCACAGTTTGAACGATTTCTGCGGTTTTTAGCCGTAATAACGAGATTGTTATTGCGCTTCACCCCGCAGGTTGGGCTAAATTCGGCATAATTCAGATACTCGGTATTTGCCGATTTAACCCGATTAAATGTCAAAGGATTTTTTCATGATCGATCGTCGTAAATTTTTGGCCGCCAGTGCGGCGGCTACGGTGCTGGGCGTTGTGCCTGCCAGGGCGCATAAGCTGGGCGAAGCCTATGTGCTGCCCGAAGAATATATGCCGCGCGAGGTGCGCATCCGCGCCGAATTCGAGCCGGGCATTGTGATAGTGGATCCGAATCAATACGCGCTCTACTGGACCATGGAAGACCAGCGCGCCATCCGCTATACCGTCGGCATTGGCCGTGGCAATCTTTATCACGATGGCGAGTTTTATGTCGGCCGCAAGGTCGAATGGCC
>JALSHK010000040.1 GCA_026982275.1 Paracoccaceae bacterium
ATTGCATGGCGAGCGCTATTCCCATTCGTGGTCCGAAAGCCTGCCGGATTTTGTGAAGCTTGCGGAAGCCTTTGGTGCCAAGGGCATTCTGGTCAGCGATCCGGCAGATCTGGACGAGGCAATCAAGGAAATGCTGGCCCATGACGGGCCGGTTATTCTGGATTGTCTGGTTGAAAAGCACGAAAACTGCTTTCCGATGATCCCCTCGGGCAAGGCGCATAACGAGATGATCCTTTGTGATGCCGAAACCGCGGATGCGATTGACGCCGTGGGAAAAACGCGGGTCTAGCAAAGCGTTTTCAGAGTCATGCAAAAAAATACATCACAAATCGCATTTAAGCCCTGCGAGAGGCCGCGAATTGTGATTCATTTGAACTGGAAACGCTAAATGCCCCCCCTGCTATATTTCAGCTACGGGATGACCAAAACCGGCTCGACGCTGGCCTTTCAAATCCTGCGCTCGGCGCTTGATCTCTGCGGTTTTCCGCAGGATCAGCTATCGTCGAGCGCGATCAAGCAATCCTCTACCATCAATTTTGTCAACCATATTTCCGAAGCACAAATGGACGAGATCAAGGCCGAGGTGGCGGCGCGCGGCTATCCGGTGGTGCTAAAAACCCACACGCGGCCTGATCCAGCGGTGAAGCGGATGATCAAAAGCGGTGAGGCCAAGGCCTTTATCGCTTACCGCGACCCACGCGACATCGCGCTTTCAATGCTGGATCACGGGCGGCGGGCGCGGGCCGAAGGCAAGCAGGCTTTTTCCGAATTTTCCGATCTGAACGACGTGCTGGAAAACCTGCGCCACCAGTTTAATTCCATGACCGAATGGCTGCGGCTGCCGGATGTTTTTCCGCTTTATTTCGAGGATCTGGCCTTTGATACCGAGCGCATGGCGCGGCAAATTCTGGCGCGCCTGAACCTGAAGCTGGATCCGGAAATTTTGGCAGGCATTGTGCTGGAAAGCCGATTCACCCAGAAAAACAAAGGGGTCTCCCTGCGCTATATTTCCGAGATGTCCAAGGCAGATGCCGCAGAGATTGGCCGTGAATACGAGCCGTTTATCCGCAAATTCATCTACGGGCGCGCCAATCTTCTGACAGGGCCAAGAATATTGCTGCCCGGCCCGGAAACTTTGCGCGCATCGCCGGGCTGACTGGACAAAACCGAAAAAACAAGCCAACGTAGAACACCCAAGAAGGAAATTCTCACATGCCAAGCCTAAGCCTGAAAAAAGGGGCGAGCCGCAAAAGCGCCTATGACCTGAAAAACCCGCTCAATGAAGGGCAGGAAACCCACACCCTCGCCATTCTGGTGGATAACGAAGCCGGTGTTCTGGCGCGGGTGATCGGGCTGTTTTCGGGGCGGGGCTATAATATTGACAGCCTGACCGTGGCCGAAACCGATGCCGAGGGTCACCGCTCGCGAATCACCATCGTCACCACAGGCACGCCTGGCGTGATCGAGCAAATCAAGGCGCAGCTCGGGCTGATCATTCCGGTTTACAAGGTCAATGACCTAACGGTGGACGGCCCATCCGTGGAGCGCGAAATGGCGCTGCTCAAGGTGGCGGGCAAGGGCGAAAAACGGGTGGAGGCGATGCGGCTGGCGGATATTTTTCGCGCCAATGTGGTGGATAGCACCTTGGAAAGCTTCGTGTTTGAAATCACCGGAACGCCCGAGAAAATCGATGCCTTCACCGACCTGATGCGCCCGCTTGGCCTCTCTGATATCGCCCGAACCGGTGTGGCGGCAATGGCGCGCGGCCTATAAAAAAGGGAGGGGCGGCGAGCCGCTCCTCCAGTTATCCATTCAGGCTCGTCGTTGAGCGCTCGATAACTGCCTTTGGCCTGAATGCCAGAAGGGCCAAGCAGAAAACCCTTCCTCGCCTGTTCTCTCCCCCGCCTTTTAGGGCGGAGTTCCACCAGCAACACGCCCCCGAAGCCGCAGGCTGCAGCCCGCCATTAACTACACCCCGATGTGCCACCGCAGGTATTACACTTCATGCAAGTGCCATTGCGCACCAGCGTGAAATTCCCGCATTCGCCACAAGGGTCGCCCTCATAGCCCTGCATTTTTGCTTTGGTCCGGTCATCTATCATCTGCACCGAGGTTTCTGAAACAGCAATCATAGCTTCAGTCGCCGCAGCCCCGCCGCTCAGGTTTTGCGGCATGCGCTGGCGAAGATAGCCAGTAGAGGAAAGCTGCTTGATCAGCTCCAGGGAGCTAGCCGCGGATTCCGATGGCGCAGCCACATTGGGTTTGCCCTCTTCCTCCCCTCGTCCGAGGCTGTCAAAGCTCTCGCCTTCGGGCTGCACATGGGCCAGATCCGTGCGATCAAGGTAAGAAATCGCCAACTCGCGGAAAATATAATCGATGATCGAGGTTGCCGATTTGATGCTGTCATTCCCTTGCACCATTCCGGCAGGGTCAAAGCGCACAAAGGTAAAGGCATCTACATATTCGTCCAGCGGCACGCCGTATTGCAGCCCGACCGAAATAGCGATGGCAAAATTGTTCATCATGGCGCGGAAGGCCGCACCCTCTTTATGCATATCGATAAAAATTTCGCCCAGAGTGCCGTCTTTATATTCACCCGTGCGCAAATATACCTTATGCCCGCCAACAACCGCTTTCTGGGTATAGCCCTTGCGGCGCTGCGGCAGCTTTACCCGGCCCCGCGCCACCTCTTTGATGATCACTTTTTCGACGATTTTCTCTGCCAGAACAGTGGCTTGACCGGAGGCCGGTGCATCGGCGATATCCTCCATATCCTCATCATCAATCAGCGCGCTGGAAAGCGGCTGGCTGAGCTTGGAGCCATCCCGATAAAGCGCATTGGCCTTTACGCCTAGCGCCCAGCTGGTCTCGTAGGCCGCTTTGCAATCTTCGATAGTGGCGTCATTTGGCATATTGATAGTCTTGGATATCGCCCCCGAAATAAAGCTCTGGGCCGCTGCCATGATTTTGATATGGCTCTCCACCGACAAATACCGCTTACCGGTTTTGCCGCAGGCATTGGCGCAATCAAACACGCTGTAATGCTCTTTTTTCAAATAGGGCGCGCCCTCGAGGGTCATCGTGCCAATAGCGTGCAGATTTGCCGCTTCGATCTGGGCTTTGGAATAGCCAAGGTGCCCCAGCAGATCAAATGCCGGATCGTTGAGTTTTTCTTCAGGGATCCCGAGCGCACCGGTGCAAAAATCGGTGCCAAGGGTCCATTGGTTGAAGATAAAGCGCAGATCAAAAGCCGAAGCCAGAGCAGCTTCGATTTTTGCCAGCTCTTCTTCGCCAAAGCCATGGCCCAAAAGGCTGGTGGTGTTGATCCCCGGCGCATTGCCGATAGAGCCATGGCCGACGGCATAAGCAATGATTTCCTCGATTTGCGCAGGCTTATAGCCGAGCTTCACCAAGGCTGCCGGCACCGATTGATTGATAATTTTGAAATAGCCACCGCCAGCGAGCTTCTTGAATTTCACCAAGGCAAAATCCGGCTCGATGCCAGTTGTATCACAATCCATCACCAGCCCGATCGTGCCCGTCGGGGCGATCACCGAAACCTGTGCATTGCGGTATCCGTGCTGCTCACCCAGCTCCAGCGCTTCGTCCCATGCTTTATGCGCGAGGTTCAGGAGCTTGCCATCCGGGCAATTATCATGGTCAAGCGGCACGGGTGGCACGGCCAGGCCCTCATAGCCTGAAGTTTCGCCATAGGCCGCGCGCTTGTGGTTGCGGATCACCCGCAACATATGGTCGGCATTTTTGGCATAGCCCGGAAACGGCCCCAGCTCCTTGGCCATCCCGGCCGAGGTTTTATAGGAAACGCCCGTCATGATCGCGGTCAATGCGCCTGTTAGCGCCCTGCCCTCGTCACTATCATAACCAAAGCCCATATTCATCAGCAAGCCGCCGATATTGGCATAGCCCAGCCCGAGAGTGCGGAATTTATAAGAACGCTCGGCGATCTCGGGGCTGGGGAATTGCGCCATCAACACCGAAATTTCCAGCGTAATCGTCCAGAGCCTGGTGGCATGCATATAGGATGCCGCATCAAAGCTGCCGTTTTTCAGAAATTTCAGCAGATTCATGCTGGCGAGGTTACAGGCGGTATCGTCAAGAAACATATATTCCGAGCAGGGGTTCGAGCCGCGAATCTCGCCATCAGCGGGACAGGTATGCCACGCGTTGATGGTATCATGATACTGGATGCCCGGATCAGCGGAAGACCATGCCGCATGGCCGATATCGTTCCACAGGTCACGCGCCTGCACGGTTTTGGCCACGCCGCCATCGGTGCGCCGCAAAAGCTCCCACTCGGCATCGTCTTTTACTGCCTGAAGAAAGGCATCTGTAACCCGCACGGTGTTGTTGGAGTTCTGCCCCGAAACGCTGAGATAGGCATCGCTATCCCAATCGGTATCATAGGTTGGAAACTCGATGCTGGTAAAGCCCTGCTCGGCATATTGCAGCACGCGCTTAACATAGGTTTCGGGGATCATCACCTTGCGCGCACCTTTAATAGCCGCCTTCAAGGCATTGTTTTTCTTGGGGTCAAAGGCATCGGCCTCGGCCCCGTCCCATAGGCGGATCGCGCCAAAAATCTCGTTGAGCTGCTGCTCGTGCATTTTGGATCCGGCCACGAGCGAGGCCACTTTCTGCTCCTCGATCACCTTCCAGTTGATGAATTCCTCGATATCGGGGTGGTCCACATCGACAATCACCATCTTGGCCGCCCGCCGCGTGGTGCCCCCCGATTTGATCGCCCCTGCTGCCCGATCACCTATTTTCAGAAAAGACATCAGGCCGGAAGACTTGCCACCGCCGCCCAGCGTTTCATTGGCAGCCCGCAGGCTGGAAAAATTGGTGCCGGTGCCGGAGCCATATTTGAACAGCCGCGCTTCGCGGGTCCAGAGGTCCATGATCCCGCCTTCATTCACCAGATCATCGGCCACGGACTGAATAAAGCAGGCATGGGGCTGTGGGTGCTCGTAAGAGCTGCTGGATTTTGTCAGTTTTCCGGTTTTGAAATCTACATAATGGTGGCCCTGCGCGGGACCATCAATACCATAAGCCCAGTGCAGGCCGGTATTGAACCATTGCGGAGAATTGGGCGCGGCCATTTGCGCCGCCAACATATAGCGCATTTCGTCAAAATAGGCTTTGGCATCGGCTTCAGTGGTGAAATGGCCGCCCTTCCAGCCCCAATAGCACCACGCGCCCGCGAGACGGTCAAACACCTGCTTTGCCGAGGTCTCGGAGCCATAGCGCGCCCCTTCGGGCAGCTTGTCAAGCGCCGCCCGATCGGGAATCGAGCGCCAAAGGAACTCGGGAATTCCCTTTTCCTGCACCGGCTTGGTTGCCGCAGGCACCCCTGCCTTGCGAAAATACTTCTGTGCCAGCACATCGGCAGCGACCTGCGAAAACCCTTTGGGAACTTCCATATCTTTTAGTGCAAATACAATGCTGCCATCGGGATTCCTGATTTCCGAACTGCGCTTGGTGAATTCCAGCGCCCCGTATGCACCCGATTTCGATGTGGTAAATTTACGATCAATTTTCATACTGTCCCGACCTTTTTTGCCTGCCCTGCGATTAGGGATGATATTTTTATGACTACCTGATTGAAAACGGCGTCAAACAAGAAAACCCCAGGTCGACACCATATATAGTAGCATTATTACTGCCACCCTCTAATTGCAGTAATTCCAACCGTTCCGTCAAACAGTTTATTTACAAATTTTGCGGAATTTTTTGTTGACGTTGCTTTGAAAAGAGATTCTCTGCAATCCGGATTATGTCAATTTTATGACGCTACAAACCGGGGCAAACATCCAGCAATATCTGAGGAGTTTCCGGATATTCAAATAGTTTCAAAAGCTTTGATAAGTGCATTTAAATGCCGTTTTGCGGAGTAATAACAGAATCATCAAAAAGTGAATATGTTCTATGCCCGGCACGGCGTAAT
>JALSHK010000041.1 GCA_026982275.1 Paracoccaceae bacterium
TTATCCGTGCGGTTTTTGCTTTCGGGCCTGCTGGCGATGGCGATCGCCAAAATGCTGGGCCAGCGCATTAGCCTGAGCCGCAAACAATGGCTGGCGGTGGCGCTGTTTGGTGTGTTGCAAAACGGCGTCTATCTCGGAGCGAATTTTGTGGCGATGCAGTGGATCGAGGCCGGTCTGGCGGCGATCATCGCCAGCCTGTTGCCCTTGCTGGTGGCGCTGCTCAGCTGGATTTTCCTGAAGGAAAAGTTGCCGAAACTGGCCGCGCTGGGGCTGGTAATGGGCTTTGGCGGCGTGTTGATCATCATGGGGGCGCGGCTTTCTGCCGGTGTGGACCTGCTGGGCGTGATGCTGGCATTTATCGGCGTGGGGGCGCTCGGCATTGCCACGCTTCTGGTGCGCGGGGCCGTCAGCTCTGGCAATGTGCTGATGGTGGTGGGTTTGCAGATGCTGGTGGCCAGTGCGGTGTTGTTTCCGGTCTCGCTGGCTTTTGAGACATGGCGCGTGGACTGGACATGGCAGCTCGGGGCGGCCTTTGCCTATACTACGCTGGTGCCGGGGGTTCTGGCTACCCTGATCTGGTTTTTGCTGGTGAGCCGGATCGGCGCGACCCGCGCTACCAGCTTTCATTTTCTCAACCCGTTTTTCGGGGTGGCCATTGCCGCGCTTGTCGTGGGGGAAAGGCTGTCGTTTCAGGATGTCATCGGCGTTGTTGTCATCTCTGCGGGTATCATTGCGGTGCAGGTTTCGCGGCAAAGATAGGGTGCTGCAGCGGTATTTGCCGGTTCCGGCGGTTTTGCCGCATCCGGAAAGGCTTATCCGGAGCATAGCCTGAAAAACGGGCAGGTGCCCGGAGGAAACTCGCCCTATGCATGTTTGATTCCCCTGTTTGACTGTAACAATCTAAACAATCCCAAATATTGAAACCAGAATCAATTTTTGTTGATTGCTTTGCGCGGATAAAACTCATCTAGTTCTTATACAAAACAGAGGAGGAAGTTATGAAATCCAATTTATTAGGTGCGGCTACCGTTGCTTTGCTGATGAGCATGGGAAATGCCGCTTTCGCACAAGAAGACTGCCCGCGCGGCGATCTTGATCCGAAATATTGCGATCGTGATGGCGATCTGCTAGCGGACACCCCGACAGATCCCGCAGACTGGGTAAACCCCGATACATTGATTTTTGCTTATACGCCGGTGGAAGATCCTGCGGTATATGAAGAGGCGTGGTCGGATTTTCTGGAATATCTGGAAGAGAAAACCGGCAAAAACGTGGTATTCTTTCCGGTGCAATCCAACGCGGCCCAGATTGAAGCCATGCGCTCGGGCCGCCTGCATATCGCGGGTTTCAACACCGGCTCCAACCCGCTGGCTGTAAATTGTGCCGGCTTCAATCCGTTTACCATCATGGCGTCGCTGGATGGCAATTTCGGCTACGAAATGGAAATCCTGACCTACCCCGGCTCGGGCATCGAATCGGTCGAGGATATTCGCGGTGGCCAGCTGGCTTTCACCTCGCCCACCTCGAATTCGGGCTTCAAAGCGCCTTCGGCCATTCTGGCTTCCGAATTTGATATGGTTGCCGACCGTGATTTCGAAGCGGTGTTCTCGGGCAAGCATGACAATTCGATCCTTGGTGTTGCCAATCAGGATTACATGGCCGCTTCCATCGCCAACTCGGTGCTGTCCCGGATGATCTCGCGGGAGGTTATTACCCCGGACCAGGTGGTCTCGATCTACAAATCGCAGACCTTCCCCACTACCGGTTTCGGGGTGGCGCATAATCTGGACCCCGAGCTTACCGCACAAATCCGCGACGCTTTCTTCAGCTTTGACTGGGAAGGCAGCTCGCTACAGCGCGAATTCGAAAAGTCGAATGAAGGGCAATTCCTGGAAATGACCTATAAGGAATTCTGGGATGTTATCCGCAAAATCGACGCGGCAAACGGTGTATCTTACGCTTGCGAATAAGCGGTAAAAATCTATGGCGTCCGCTTGACTGCGGGCGCCATTATTATATTTATGGGGTGGAAAATGCTAGAACTTCAAGGCCTTACCAAAGTTTATAATACCGGGGACAAAGCGCTGAGCGATGTGACCCTGACCATCCCTGACGGGCAGGTCGTGGCCCTGATCGGCCCTTCGGGGGCGGGGAAATCCACCCTGATCCGTTGTGTAAACCGCTTGGTGCAGCCCACATCGGGCACGGCAAGACTGGATTATACCAACATCACCGATCTTGGTTCGGGCGGGCTGCGCAAGGCGCGCCGCAAAATGGGCATGATTTTTCAGGAATACGCCTTGGTGGAGCGGCTGACGGTTATGGAAAACGTGTTGTCGGGGCGTTTGGGTTATGTTGGTTTCTGGCGCAGCCTGTTTCGCAAGTTTCCGCAATCCGATGTGGATGAAGCCTATCGCCTGCTGGATCGTGTGGGATTGCTCGAGATGGCTGACAAGCGCGCCGACGAGCTTTCGGGCGGGCAGCGCCAAAGGGTGGGCATTTGCCGCGCGCTGGTGCAGGATCCGTCACTTTTGCTGGTAGACGAGCCAACGGCCAGCCTTGATCCAAAAACATCGCGCCAGATCATGCGCTTGATCGTGGAGCTTTGCACCGAGCGCGGCCTGGCGGCGATTATCAATATTCACGACGTGGCGCTGGCGCAAATGTTTGTGCAGCGGGTGATCGGGCTGGAAACCGGAAAAGTGGTTTTTGACGGAAAGCCCGATGAGCTGACCCCGGAAGTGCTTACCCAGATTTACGGCGAAGAAGACTGGGAAGCGACGATTGAAAAAGTCGATGACGAGGATGAAGAGGTATGAGCGCCGCTTTAGAGGCCAAGCTTGGCCAGGCCTGGAAAAAGCCGCATTTCATCAAAAACCCGCTATGGCGCTGGGCCTTGATTCTTGGCTCCATCGCCTATCTGGCAGCAGCCTTTGCTGGCATTGATGTCAATCTTGACCGCATTGCGCGCGGCTGGGAGCGGGGCTGGGATTTCATCAAGGCTTTTGGCAATCCGGATTTCACCTCGCGCTGGGGGGATATATACAAGGGTATTTACGAGAGCATCGTGATGACCATTGCGTCAACCGTGGTTGGCATCGGACTTTCCATTCCGATTGCGCTCGGGGCTGCGCGAAATATTGCGCCCCTGCCGGTCTATCTTATATGCCGGGCGATTGTCGCAATCTCGCGCGCGCTGAACGAGATCATCGTGGCGATCATTCTGGTGGCGATTCTCGGCTTTGGCCCCCTGGCCGGTTTTATCACGCTCAGTTTTGCCACCATCGGGTTTCTGGCCAAGCTGCTGGCAGAAGATATTGAAAACATGCAAAAAGTGCAGGCGGAGGCGATCAAAGCTACCGGTTCCAGCTGGTCACAATGGATAAATTACGGCGTGCAGCCGCAGGTTATGCCGCGCTTGATCGGGCTTTCCATGTATAGGCTTGATATCAATTTCCGTGAATCAGCGGTGCTGGGGCTGGTGGGCGCTGGCGGTATTGGCGGCACGCTCAACACGGCCTTTGATCGCTACGAATTTGATACCGTGGCCGCTATTTTGCTGATCATTATCGTTACCGTGATGTTCCTTGAATATCTTTCCGGTATCATCCGCGCGAGGATCCAATAATGCCTAATTACGAGAAAAACGGTCAAAAGGTCTGGCAATTGCGGACCACAAGATCCCAATGGATCCGCTGGGGGATGTGGCTGGCAGGGCTGGTTCTGTTCCTGTTGTCATGGCAGGAGATCTCCGACAATACGCTATGGTTCATGATGGATAACGTCGGCGAGGTCGTAGCCGATATCGCCACCCGCGCCACCCCTCCGCGCTGGTCCTATATGAATCAGCTCTGGATCCCGATATGGGATACACTGGCGATTGCCACTCTGGGCACGATATTCGCTTTGTTCATGGCGGTGCCCGTGGCCTTTCTGGCGGCGCGCAACACAACCCCCAGCCGGCTGCTGGTGCGGCCGATCGCGCTTCTGATCATTGTTTCGACCCGTTCGGTCAATTCCCTGATCTGGGCCTTGCTGCTGGTATCCATTGTCGGGCCCGGGGTGCTTGCGGGGCTGATCGCCATTTCCATCCGCTCGATCGGCTTTTGTGCCAAGCTGCTTTACGAGGCGATCGAAGAGATCAACGTGGTGCAGGTGGAGGCCATACGCGCTACCGGTGCCAGCCCGCTTCAGGTAATGGCTTACGGCATCGTGCCGCAAATCATGCCCGCCTTTGCCGGGATTGCGGTGTTCCGCTGGGATATCAATATCCGCGAAAGCACGGTTCTGGGGCTGGTGGGCGCGGGTGGCATCGGCTTGCAGCTGCAATCCTCGCTCAATGTGCTGGCCTGGCCGCAGGTCAGCCTGATCCTCCTGGTTATTTTGTTTGCCGTTATCATTGGCGAATGGGTTTCAGCCAAGGTGCGCGGCGCGATCATTTAAGAGGGTGGCATGGCCGATACAAACTGGGCGTTTGCGCAATATGAAAATATCCGCAAACGCCTTCCTGCTTCTTCTGCTTTCGGGGCCGCGCAGCGCATCCCCGATCTCGCGGCTTTGGCTGATGATTTTGATGTGTTCCTGTTTGACGCTTACGGCGTGTTGAACTATGGCGATACCCCGGTTGCGGGGGCGGTGGAGCGGGTGGCGGCCCTACAGGCCCTGGGCAAGCGTTGCATGGTGCTGACCAACGGGGCAAGCTTCCCGACCCGCGATTCTCTTGCAAAATATCGCCGCTATGGCCATGATTTTACCCCTGCGGATGTGATCTCCAGCCGCGATATTCTGGCAGCCCATCTGGCGCAGAACCGCTCTTCCGGCTGGGCGGCCATGGCGCCTGAAGGGGCACTCCCCGAGGGGCTGGGGGTGGATTTCGAGCTACTGAAAGACGATCCGGCCTCCTATGCCCGGGCCAGGGGTTTTTTACTGATCGGTAGCCAGATATGGAATGACGACCGGCAGGCCTTGCTGGTAAATGCCTTGCGCGAAGCCCCGCGCCCCGTGCTGGTGGGCAATCCGGATCTGGTGGCGCGGTATGAGCACAGGTTCAACCTGCAGCCCGGGCTATATGCCCATTGGCTGGCAGAGGAAACCGGCATCGAGCCTGAATTTTTCGGCAAGCCTTTTGCCGGCATATTCGCCGAGGCCAAGCTTCGCTTTGGCGCGGTCCCGCCCGGGCGGGTATTGATGATCGGAGATACCCTGCACACCGATATTCTGGGCGGCGCGGCAGCGGGGTTCAAAACCTTGCTGATCGAGGATCACGGCATGTTCAAAGGTGCGGATCTGCGACCCTATATCGAGAAATCCGGCATTTCTCCCGATTTTATCGCCCCGACCATTTGATGCCATATTCTGTTACTACCCCGTTTAGCGGCATATCCGTGGCCTCATGGGGCAGGCTATCCACCTGCTGAGCAGCATAGGCAAAGCCAAGCGCGCTTACCGGCGCGAGCGCGGCCAGGCTGCGATCGTAAAACCCGCCGCCATAGCCCATGCGCTGGCCGCTGGCATCAAAGGCCAGCATCGGGCAGAGCAGCAGGTCAGGGCGCAACCATTCCCCGCTTGCAGGCACCATCGCCCCGAACGGGCCTTTGACCATCTTTGCTTCCGGCGTCCATTCCCGAAAGCGCAGCGGTTGGGCTTTGCCGATAATCACCGGCACCGAAATCCGGTAGCCCTGCCCGTGCAGCACCCGCATGGCAGGCAGGATGTCCAGCTCGGTATGAATCGGCATATAGCCCGAGATCGAGCGAATATCGGGGCGGGTTTCCAGCCAGGCCAGCAGATGCGCTGCTGCCGCCTCGCCAGCGCCACGGGCGGCCTCGTGGGCGGCTTTGCGCACCCGCATCGCCGCTTTGCGGACGGCCTGCTTTTGATCGGATATATCGGTCATAGGGAGCGGCCTGAATTGGTGGCGGGCCCGGAGCATCCGTGAAGGGGTCTGATCCTT
>JALSHK010000042.1 GCA_026982275.1 Paracoccaceae bacterium
TAAATCTCGCTATCGGCCCGAATGGCTTGCGGGGATTCCGGTGGCCGGTTGCAATCATATACCAGTCGCGAGATTTTTTGCGAAATCAGAGCGGAGTTTTGCAATGCGCTCAAATGCTCCGCCACCCGCAAGGCACCGGGATCCCATGCGATATGGCTCTGGGCTTCGGCGGCTTCCAGCCCCAGACTGGCCAGCCCCTCGGGGATGAAACGCGCCGCATGTTCGCACACCAGAAGCAACGGACCATCCGCATCCCCGCGCAGGGTTTGCACCACATTTCGAGGCAAGGTTGCCATCCAGTCCGGTTTGGTTTCTAGGTTCACATCGACGCCTGTAACAATTGCAATACCCAATTTGTTGAACAATATGTTTCAGAATGCATGCGGCTGTCAATATAATTACATAATTATAATCTGTTTGATCTTGCCAGAATGTTGTAAATTCGCGCATAGTGCGAAACCGGACCAAGGAATACAGGCATGCCCCTCGAACATCTCACAGTGGCGCAGCGCATACAGGACGGCTTTGATGTGCTGACCCGCGCCGAGCGGCAGCTGGCGAATATCATTCTGGAGAATTACCCTGTATCGGGCCTTGGCAGCATTACCGCACTGGCCGAAAATGCCGATGTCTCCACCCCGACCGTGGCGCGCATGGCCCGCAAGCTGGGCTTTGGCGGCTTTCCCGAGATGCAGGCGCAATTGCGCGCCGAGCTGGAGGCCAGCATTAGCGACCCCCTGACCAAGCATGATAAATGGGCAGAGGATGCGCCGGATACCCATATTCTCAACCGTTTTGCCGATAATGTAATTGATAATCTGCGCAACACGCTCAAGCATCTGAACGCCGCCGAATTTGATGAAATTGTGGAAATGCTCGCGAATACCGATCATACGGTGGCGGTGGTTGGTGGCCGCCTTAGCCATACCCTGGCCAGCTATTTCTTCACCCATCTGCAAATGATGCGCGACGGGGTGACGTTGATCGAGCGCAATTCTTCCAGCTGGCCGCATTATCTGCTCAGCCTGAAAGCGGGGGATGTTCTGGTGATGTTTGATATGCGCCGCTATGAGCAAGACCTGATGCGCTTTGCCGAGATGGCGCAGGCGCGCGGCGTGCGCATTATTCTGTTTACCGATCAATGGGGTTCGCCCGCCGGCAAATTCGCCGAAAAGAAATTCCATTCCCGTATCGAAGTGCCCTCCACATGGGATTCCTCGGTCGTCACCATGTTTATTCTGGAGGCGATCATTTCGGCGGTGCAAAGCGAATCATGGGAGCAATCCAAAGACCGGATGGAAGAGCTGGAAGATCTGTTCAGCAAAACCGGCCTGTTTCGCAAATTCGTTTAACACCGGCATTAACCATTCCTAAACCTATCGGGTGAATGGTTAACAAATGAATACAAAGGTCGGGATTATCGCGCGCAGCTATACGGTGGCCTTTCACGGGGTGGAGGCCAAACCGATCGAGGTGCAGGCGGCGCTGGCCTCTGGCCTGCCGGCGTTTAATCTGGTGGGGCTGCCCGATAAGGCGGTGTCGGAAGCCAAGGAGCGGGTGCGCGCCTCAATCTCCGCCCTGGGGCTGGCGCTGCCGGCCAAGCGCATCACCATTAATCTTTCTCCGGCCGATATGCCCAAAATCGGCTCGCATTTCGATCTCCCGATCGCGCTGACCCTGCTGGCGGCGATGGATGTTTTGCCGCGCGAGCAGATCGAGGGGCAATTCAGCTTGGGCGAGCTGTCGCTGGATGGCTCTCTGGTGGCGGTGAAGGGCGCCTTGCCTGCGGCCTTGGCGGCGGCTGAGGGCGATTGCGGCCTGATCTGCCCCGCCGCTTGTGGCCCCGAGGCGGCTTGGGTGGAGGCGGCGCGGGTGCTGGCTCCGCGCAATCTGCTGGAGCTGATCAATCATTTTTCCGGCCGCGCGGTGCTGGCCGAGGCCGCGCCGGGCATGGTGCAGGGGCTGAATGATCCCCGCGATCTGCGCGATGTGCGCGGGCAGGAAAAGGCCAAGCGCGCGCTGGAAGTGGCGGCGGCGGGAGGGCATCATCTGTTGATGGTCGGCCCGCCCGGCTCGGGCAAATCCATGATGGCGGCGCGCTTGCCGGGGCTTTTGCCGCCGCTTTCCCCCGCCGAGGCTTTGGAAACCTCGATGATCCATTCCCTTGGCGGGGTGCTGGAAGAGGGCGGCATTTCGCGCCAGCGCCCCTTTCGCAGCCCGCATCATACTGCCAGTATGGCGGCGATGGTGGGCGGCGGGCGCGGCGCGCAGCCCGGAGAGATTTCGCTGGCCCATAATGGCGTGCTGTTCATGGATGAATTTCCCGAATTCCCGAGGCCCGTGCTGGAAACCCTGCGCCAGCCGATCGAAACCGGAGATGTGGTGGTTTCGCGCGCCAATGCCCATGCCCGCTATCCGGCGCGCTTTATGCTGCTGGCGGCGGCGAACCCGTGCAAATGCGGCTATCTGGGCGATGCCGAGCGGGCCTGCGGACGCGCGCCCGATTGCGGCAAGGATTATATGGGAAAGATCTCCGGCCCCTTGTTGGACCGGTTTGATCTGCGAATCGAGGTGCCGGCCGTGGCGGTGGCCGATCTTTCAAGCGCCCCCACAGGCGAAACCAGCGCCACGGTGGCGGCAAGGGTGCGGGCCGCGCGCGATCTGCAGGCAGCGCGCTATCAGGGGATGGAAGGGATCAGCACCAATGTGGCGATCGAGGGGGATGTGTTGGAGCGGGCCTGCGTGATGCATCCCGAAGCCTCTGCCATGCTGCTCGGCGCGGTGGAGAAATTCCGGCTTTCGGCGCGGGCCTTTCATCGCATACAGCGGGTGGCACGCACGATTGCGGATTTGCGCGGCGAGCGCGAAATAGGCAAAGCCGCGATTGCCGAGGCGATCGGCTACCGGCTGGCGTTTTGAGATTGGCCCAGAAAGGCCTGCACCTTTTGCAGCGTCGCATCGGCCTCGGGCAGCAGCCCATGGAAAAACGGCCAGACATGCGGCGCGTTTTCGGCGATTTCCAGCGTCACCGGCACCCCTTGGCCACGCAGCCTGGCGGCCATGGCAAGGGTATCATCGCGTAATATCTCCTTGGTGCCAACGCAAAGGAATATCGGCGGTGCGCCTTGAAAATCGCCAAATAGCGGCGAGGCCAGCGGATTTTTATAATCACCCGCCAGATACATATCACGCACTTCCGCCATGCGCCCGGCCGGCAGCATGACCTCGGATTTTGCATTTTCCGCAATAGACGCGCTTTGCAGGGTTTGATCGGTGAGCGGGCTAAAGGCGACAAGGGCTTTGGGCGCAGGCAGCCCCTTGGCCAGAATCACGTGCAATAGCGAGAGCGCCAGCCCGCCGCCCGCGCTATCGCCGGCGAGGGTAATATTGGAAATGCCCCTGCCCAGCAGGGCTTGATAGGCGATCAGCGCATCATCGATCGCGGCCGGAAACGGATGCTCGGGCGCGAGGCGGTAATCGACGGAATAGGCGGTGAGGGCGTTATCTGCGGCCAGCTTGGCCACTAGCCGGCGATGGGTATTGGCCGAGCCGAAAATGAAAGCACCACCGTGAAAGTAGAGCAGCGTGCCTTGCTCGCCATGGCCGGTTTTGAGCGCGGAAACGCTGGTTTCTCCATAAGCCAGCGCCTCGCGGCTTATGGAAGTGCCGCGCTTCGGGCGAAAGAAAAGCTTGGTTTGCAGCTCCATCCGGCGGCGGATTTTAGCCGGATCCTGAAGGTGCGCAAGGGCGCGGCGCTCGGTGTGGCGCAGCAGAAAATTGGCTATGGATAGGCGCGCCGGCATCAGGTTATTTTGCCCTCGATCGCATCCCAGATCAGTGCCGCCACATTGGTGCCGTCAAAGCGCTCCAGCTCCTGAATGCCGGTGGGGGAGGTGAGGTTGATCTCGGTGAGGTAATCGCCGATTACATCGATTCCGACAAATATTTGCCCCTTTTCCTTCAGCAAAGGTCCGATTTCTGCACAAACCTCCAGATCCCGCGCGGTCAGCCCCACCTTTTCGGGCCGCCCGCCCACATGCATATTGGAGCGGGTTTCGCCCTTGGCCGGCACGCGGTTGATCGCGCCGACGGGGGCACCATCCACCAGAATAATGCGCTTGTCGCCATTGGAAACATCGGGCAGGAATTTTTGCGCAATCAGGGGCTCGTTATTGATACCCGAGAAAAGCTCGTGCAGCGAGGTGAGGTTTCTGTCATCCGGCCCGAGCCGGAAAACCCCCGCGCCGCCATTGCCATAAAGCGGCTTCAGGATGATGTCTTTATGCTCGGCCTTGAAGGCTTTGATGGTTTCCAGATCCCGCGCAATCGTGGTCGGCGGGGTCAGACCTTCAAAGCCCAGCACCAGCAGTTTCTCGGGATAGTTGCGCACCCAGAAGGGATCATTCACCACCAAGGTATCCGGGTGGATCATATCGAGCAGATGGGTATTGGTGATATATCCCATATCAAATGGCGGGTCTTGCCGCAGCCAGACCACATCCCAATCCGCCAGATTAACCTTTTGCTTTTCCCCCAGCGTGAAAAAATCATCCGGATCGCGGCGCACGGTCAGCGGCCAGCCCTCGGCGGTGATCACGCCGCTTTCGAAGGACAGCTTGTCCGGGGTGTAATAAAACAGCTCATGGCCGCGCGCCTGCGCCTCCAGCGCCAGCCGGAAGCTGGAATCGCCGTCTATATTGACGTTTTCGATCGGGTCCATCTGGAATGCGATTTTCAGGGACATGCGGGCCTCGTTTCATTTGTTTCCCGTAAGGTGGCCCGTGTCGCGCGGAGTTTCAACCATAACTGTTGACACAAGTGCGGAATTGCGAAGAAACTTGCGAAAAAGGAAACGCCATGCGGCCCAGCCTGACCCTCGGGATCGAGGAAGAATATCTGATCGTGGATCGGCAAAGCCTCGATCTGGTGCAAAGGCCCGATCCGGCCTTTCTGGCGGCGTGTGGCGAGGCGCTGGGCGCGCAGGTGACGGGCGAGTTTTTGCAATGTCAGGTCGAGGTGGGCACCAGGCCCCATGCCCGCGTGGCGGATGCTGCCGCTGAATTGCTGGCGCTGCGAAAGGGGGTGGCGGCCTGCGCCGCGCGCTTTGGCTATGCGCCGATTGCCGCCTCCACCCATCCTTTTGCCAAATGGCGCCGCCAGCATCATACCCGCAAGCAGCGCTATGATGCGCTGAATGATAATCTGGGGCAGGTGGTGCGGCGGATGCTGATTTGCGGCATGCATATCCATGCCGGGATCGAGGACGAGGACGAGCGGATTGATCTGATGGGGCAGGTTTCGTATTTCCTGCCGCATTTGCTGGCCTTCAGCACCTCGTCGCCGTTTTGGGAGGGGGATGATACCGGGCTGGCCTCTTATCGGCTGTCGGTTTTTGATGCCTTGCCGCGCACCGGCCTGCCCGATCCGGTGGAAAGCTATGGCGAATACCAGCGGCTGGTGGGGGCGTTGGTAAAGGCCGGCACGATCGAGGATGCCACGCGGATCTGGTGGGATATCCGCCCCTCGGATAAGTTCCCGACCCTGGAGCAGCGGATCACCGATATTTGCGGCACGGTGCAGGAGGCGGCGGCGATTGCGGCGGTTTATCAATCTTTGCTGCTGTATTTCCATCGCTTGAAAGCGAAAAATCAAAAATGGCGGCGCTATCCCAATACGCTGATTCTGGAAAACCGCTGGCAAGCCCAACGGCACGGGGTGACGGGCGAGCTGATCGATTGGGGGCGCGGTGAAATGGTGGGCTTTGCCAGCTTGGCCGAGGAGCTGGTGGCGCTGGTTTCGGATGAGGCGGAGGCGCTTGGCTGCTTAAAAGAGCTGCGATATTTGAATGTAATTGCGAAAAACGGGCCCTCTGCTGTGCGCCAGCGGCGGGTGTATAGGGCGGCGATGCAAAGAGGGGAAAGCCAC